>NZ_VCQZ01000002.1 GCF_005938195.1 Paenibacillus thermoaerophilus | reverse complement strand
CCCGCCTCCGGCTCCTCCAGAAAATTATGTCATAGCTACATGACTTATCCATCTTTCAGGATGGTCGATGGTTGAAAATCTAAGAACGAGTGAGAAAACGCGAGAAAACATTAAATAATAGTGGGAGGGAAATAATGATTAAGTTGAAAAAGAAGGCCATGACGGCATTTGTTGCAGCTTTAATGAGCTTTAGCATGTTTTCGGCAACCTCGAATGCAGCGACTAACTATTGGCAATATTGGACCGATGGCGGCGGAACAGTAAACGCTACCAACGGATCTGGCGGCAATTACAGCGTGACATGGACAAATTCCGGAAATTTTGTTGTCGGTAAAGGCTGGTCTACCGGATCGCCAACCAGGGTTGTCAACTACAATGCCGGTGTCTGGGCGCCGTCCGGCAATGCGTATTTGACTCTCTATGGGTGGACAAGAAACGCTCTCATTGAATATTACGTCGTGGATAGCTGGGGCACTTATAGACCGACGGGAACGTATAAAGGCACAGTGACCAGTGACGGCGGCACCTATGACATCTATACGACTATGCGGTACAACGCGCCTTCGATTGACGGCACACAAACTTTCCAACAGTTCTGGAGTGTCCGGCAGTCGAAGAGACCGACCGGCAGCAACGTCTCCATCACTTTCGGCAACCACGTTAACGCTTGGAGGAATGCAGGAATGAATCTGGGGAGCAGCTGGGCCTACCAGGTGTTAGCGACAGAGGGATATCAAAGCAGCGGAAGTTCCAATGTAACGGTGTGGTAACAGATCCACTGCAAGCAGGGCAACCGACGGGCGCCAGACCGTTTCCCGAATATTGAGGAACTATTTTGACGATTGATATTGCCAAAGGCCTGCCGGTCTCACAGCCGGCGGCCTTATATCTTTCAACAAAAGGTACTTGCGGAGAGAGGAAACGAATCCTTGTTAAAGGAGACCCGTCGATGAGAAAGCTATTCTTTTTTCTTTTAATATTAATCCTAGTTGTTGTCAGCGCTTGTTCGGACAAAAAGATAGAAAATATTGAAAAGAACGATAACTTCGTATTCGTCCAAGGCGGAACGGTTAGGAACGCAAAGTCCAACTACTATGGAAAAAGTGTAACCCTATCGAGCTTTTATATCGGCAAATATGAGGTGACTCAAAAAGAGTGGGTTGAGGTAATGGGAAATAACCCTTCTAACTTCAAAGGCGATAATTTGCCGGTAGAAATGGTCAGCTGGTATGACGCTGTTGAGTACTGTAACAAGAGGAGTATAAAAGAGGGCTTAAAACCCTATTACAATATAGACAAAAGTAAAATAGACCCGAACAATAAGAGCGAACACGATCATATCAAATGGACCGTAACGATCAATGAAGGAGCGAATGGTTACCGATTACCGACAGAAGCGGAGTGGGAATATGCGGCAAGCGGAGGTCATATGAGCAAGGGTTACACATACAGCGGAAGCAATGATGCAGATGAAGTGGCGTGGTATTGGAGAAATGCCGGAAATCGCTACTTATCAGGAGATTGGAACTGGAGTACCATAGAAAGCAATCAAAATAAAACAAAACCCGTCGGTGCCAAGAAACCCAACGAGTTAGGACTCTACGATATGTCGGGTAATGTAAGGGAATGGTGCTGGAATTGGTACGGAGACGACTTGGATCGTGATGGCGGCTCTTACCGGGTTGTGAAGGGCGGCGGTTGGATCGGCGACGTCGTCAACAACGAGATAACTTTTCGGGGGAAGTTCGAGGCGAATGGCTTTGGCCCCGATCAAGGTTTTCGTGTGATTCGCGTCGAGTAGACGGGACCAAGACATACCAAGGACAACTGTCTGCCTCCTACAGCGCCAGCTTCGCCATTTTGTGGCCGTTATCCTCCATCATCATCGGCGTCGGAGAGCAACGGGGGCGACTGGAGCGACGGGGCCGACGGGGGCGACCGGGCCGACGGGGGCGACTGGAGCGACAGGGGCGACCGGAGGAACCGGCCCAACAGGTGCAACAGCGCCTGTGGCGGGAAGGAATGGCTTTTCCGGCTATATCCCTTTGCTTAGCGGAGTTACTTCTTCGGCAGGAATTGTGTGGTCCGTGCATCAGATTGCTTAAAATATACTCATCGAAAAAGCGCGGTTACGCAAGAATGCGAGTGCCGCGCTTTTTTGGGCATGTTACTAATTCAATCCCTTTATCCGCGCAGACTTCCTTTTAACCGGGGACGAGGACGGTAGGGACCGGTCGGGATTTGGATCAGGCTGGTTTTTCCTTGCGGCGCCAGCTTGTATATCTCGTCGCACGACTCCACGTCGAATCCGAGGAGCGGATGTCCTCCCATCCCGATGGCGGACGCTGCCAACAGCAAACGTTGCACGAGCATGCCCGCTTCCATCTGCTGAATGCGGTAGCCCCTGTACCCCAGCGCCGTTGTCAGGTGATCTTGGTCCCCGGCCACGTGCAGGCATATCGGCACTTGAAACAGATTGACATTGTGCAGAGACATGGCCTGCTGCAGCCGCAGACGGTGATCGCCGGGCCGTATCTCCCGCAAAGCATGGGATTCGCTGTCATAGCGGTATGCGCCGTCCGGAATGCCTGTTATGCCGTACAAACAGCCATACACGGAGACGCGGCCGCCCGGCAACTCTTGCGCTTCATCCAGATCGTTCCGGTACCAGAAGGAAGCCGCTGCCTCGTGCAAGAGAGCGGCCAGTTGCAATTGGCCGACCTCGCCCAATACAAAATCCGCTTCCGGCGAATACCGTCTGCGGCACGCCGCCGCCAGATCGTACGGCAACCGCTTCACGCCGGGCAAAGCGACCGCCCGGCCTTCTTCTACGACGCGATGCTCCCCCCGGAGCCGCCGGAACGACTGCGTCGATGCCAGCATGGACGCTTCGTTCATCCGGATCAGCATCGGATACGGCGCGACCTTGCGCGACCGGACATAGTGATCGTGCCGGACGGCCGTGAGCTCCCGGCATAATTCGTCGGCCTGTATCGTCCCTGTCTCGTCGTTCCGGTCCGCGAACCAAGCGTTCGCCGGCTCGGCCGACATCGGAATTACCGCGTATACGCTCTCTTCCCGCTCGGACAGCCCGAGCAGATGGTTGACAGCCCGGTCGAGAAATTGGAAGCATACTCCCGCCGCGAAACCGAACCGTTTCGCCACCTCCAGGAGCTGTCCGAGCAGCGCCCCGGTATCCAGCCCTTGCAGCCGATAGGCGAAGTTATGATACTTGAAGTAATTTTTCCAGAACATAACGGACACAAAAACCGCGCCAAAACAAGCCGACACGTCGCAGCGGTTGCCGAGAGCCCGGGCCAGATAGGAGTCGAAGCGGCCTTCGCGCAACAACACCAAGCGGTGGCGGGCCGCATCGTAATGGTACACCCCCGCAGGCGCATCCTCCACGTTCAGATACACGTACAATTCGTTCGGATACAACGCCCCGCCGGACGGCACGAAGCGCCGGCACATCTGCATCGTCCCCGTCTCCGGCTCCGGGGCATCCGAAGCGAATACCGACTCGTACCATTGAGTAAGCCCGTACACGTACCAGAGAAAATGCCCGATCTCGCGCAAGCCGGGTGTGGCGGGCGAATCCCGCCCTTCCAGCGTCAGCGGTACTTCCGGAGACAGCGGAACCGCAGGCAAGCCGCGGTAAAGCTTATACGCGAGCGGCGCGTCCGCCCAGTCCACCTCCCAGTCGGGCGGTCTGGCCTTGTCGGTCTTAACATGCAGATGGTGCAGAAATGCCTCCAGATTCACCCTGGTTCCTCCTCCTCGGCACGGCTTACGGAAACGGATGCGGATGCGGATTAAGCTGTTCCGGCGTCAGCGGCTCTTTCGCATACCCGAGCTGCGCCGGCACCCGCAACACCCTCTCCAGCCCTGCCAAGCGGGTAAAGCGATGGCCGAACGTCATCGGCAGCATCCCCGGAATCAGCACTTTCACGCAGTACAGACCGTTTCGCCGAATCTCCGGAGTCGTCTGGTCCACCACGATGACATCCAGGTTCAACCGTCGGAACGACCGGAGCAGGTCCCTCAGATCGTCGGTCAGATCGGCATGCCGCGCCTTCGGCCCGAATTCCTCGTCAAAAGTCCGCATCGGGCGATCGCCGTCCAGCAAAAAATGCAGGCGCTCCTCCGCTTGCGGCAAGGCGTACAGCATCGAATGGTCTTCCATCTGCCTGACGAGAAACGGATCATGGAGCATTTGCATGTATTCCTCGCGGTTGGACTCGAATTTCTCGTCAAACGTCATCAGCATGGCGGCCAATTCGTGGAGCGAGCTTTTCACCGCCCGTACCGGGTCCGGATGAGCTCCGGCCGCGCAGATGAGATTCACCCCTCTGGGTTTCGTGTTTTTCGCCACGGTCCAAACGCTGGGAATCCCGTTCTCCATCGTCGCATTAAACACCAGCACCTCGAATCCCGCCACCGCCTGCAGCCGTTCGATCATCAGCCGCAGTTCGCGGTCGCCGGCGGAATAGGGGTCGAGGCGGGGGAGAGGCAGTTGCGCGTACCAGGTCATCAGGAACGAGTCGCGCTCCACCACTTCCAAAATTCCGTAGAAGATGGCTTCCTCCAGACTGCCCCCTAACGCGCATCCGTTGGACGTTTCATAGACGAAGCCATGCCCGCAGCTCGTGCTGTAATAGGCGAGCAGCTCCGGAACCAGAACGGGGCGATCCTGCAAAAATGAATAGCCCCAGACCCAATCGATCGGGCGGTCAGGGTCGAACGGCTCGAACGGGAAATCGGGCCGCGCATACTGTTCCTTGGTGTACAATCCGACCTTGACGGGGTCGATCGCTTGATCCTGCAGATTGCGGAAGCTGTCGCGGATGGCCGTCCGTTTGCCCCGGGGAGCCAGACCGCAGTGCCGCTCCAAGCCTTCCAGAATGGCGGTCAATTCGCTATCCGCATAGGAATGAGTCCGGCCCGCGGACGATTCGTCATCCGTGAACAACGGCAAATTCACGCTCACGTCGGCGAACGGCGACACGAAGTCGTACATTTTCCCGTTTAATAAACCCGTCCGGTAATCCAGATACGAGGCGGCCAGCACGTTCTTCAGATCGTCCATGGGACGGGTGCGGTAACTGGAGGGGGAGGTCTTCGGGCTCGGCCGCAGCGTAATCCGCGCAGCTTCCGAAGAATCTTCGGGCAATTGCGCGCAGACCGGACACAGCGGATCGGGCAAAAAGAAGTGAAGCGAACTTCTCAGCGTGTGCAGGTTTATCAAAAACATCCGTTCTTCCGTGCGGGCCCGGCCGCCTTGCAAAATCCTCCGCGCCTCCTCCGCAAGCAGATGGGCCATCTGCAACAGTCCCGTGCGCGACGCCCACGCATCGCGCGGCGTCTCCCCGCGCGCCGCCAGCCGCTGCTGCAGCTCCCACATCTCCTTGCGGTCGCGTCCCGCCATCAGACGCCGCATGTCCGCGCAGCGCGAGCATCCTGGCGCGCCGGGGCGCACCAATGGCCCGACTACGCCTTCGCCCAATGACACAAAGCCGCGCAGCCACGGGATTCCTCTTGCCTGAAAAACTTCTTCCGCCATAAGATGAACGGACGGATGCCAGCCATCGTGCAGCACCAGAGCCAAATCCGCCGCTTCCGGCCCGTCCGGCCCGAAGTCGCTTTGACGGAATATCCGATACGAGGCGGACAACACTTCGCCCGCATAGTCCGCCAGCAGCCCTTCTCCGACAATCCATACAACATCGCTCACCGGGATTCCCCCTCTGTCAGCAACACACCGAACACTCCCGCCAGTTCCTCTTGCAAAAACGGTTCCCGCGCCAGATCGAAGACCAGCAGCCGCTTGCCGTTCCGTTGCAATATCCGCAAGGCGGACCGCAGCACTTCCGCGCGGGACGCCTCTTCAATCGCGGGAATTGCAAGTTCCGGCGGCGCCGCGTGTTCGTCCGGAAGCGCGGGCGATGCTTCCGGCGCGTGCGGCGGGAGTCCGGCCCCGGCGTTTTGCGCGGTTTGCAGCGCCCGCTTCAGCGCCTCCCGCAGCGCCAATGTCGGATGCAAGCCCACGCTGCCGTGCCAGCTCCCGTTCGCGCCGACCCACACCGCAGGGAAGCCGTGCACTTCCGTCCCCAGGCCGATCTCCGGCGGCGCGCCATGCCATGTGGTCAACGCCTGCAAATAAAACCGGCAGCGTTCGTCCTCGACCGCACCCATCCGCACCGGCACAATGGCAGGCTGCCCGTCCGCCGGCCGTTTGCGCCATGCTTCCTCCAGACATTTGTGCAAGGCTCGGCTGATGCCTTCCGCAACCGTCTCGCCCGCGCCGACGCCGATAAATTCCCGGGCTTCGTCCGAATGGGAGGGGAGCGGCGGCACAAGCCGGCCGGCCATTCGCGACACATACGCTTCGATCCCCGCCAGCCCCGCCTCCCGCCGCGCTTCCTCATGGGTCAGCCCCGCGCAGATCGTCTCCGGCAACAGCCCGGCAGGTCCCTCCGACAGCGGGTCGGCCGCCTGAACGCGGCATTGGGCCAACGGAAGCTGCTTTAATTCCCCTTCCTCCCAAAGGTGAAAGATTCCCGATTCGGCCGATGTCAACCGGCTGAAATATGGAAGCAGCCGGTTGGGCTCCGTTGCGCCCGAGCCGTGTTCGAGCCGAAGTTCGAAATCTTCGATCCGTTCGGCCGCCGCAAGTCCGTTCGCCATCGGATGAGGGAAGAACGAATGCCAGCTTCCTTCCAACGTCTCCAGATCAAGCAGGAAAAATTTGTTTGCCCCTGCAGATTCGTTTACGCCCGCGACCGTTTTCAACAGTTCAAACGCGACTACATTGGCTAACATCGCACCGGCTGTGGAAGAGAAGGCGTGCGACTTCGGGTCTTTCAGAATGGCGGACCGGTGCAGCCGGCGCAGCGCCGATTCCCAACATCCTCCGGCTTGCGGATGAGCCAGCGGGCCCGCCAGACCCGCCTGCTCAAGACATATGGCAGGTAGCCATATTTTCTTCTCCTCCCGGCAAGCCGCGTTTATCGCCCGCAGTTCCTCAACGTCGCCTTCCTGCGACACGTATACGACCGCGTCGTACGGCCGCACCGTCTCCCGCCAGGAATTCGCTCCGTTGTTTCCCTGGGCGACCTCTTCAACCGCCACCTCGGGGTCCGTTTGGCGGGCATGCGCCGCCAGCTCCGCCAACCGCTGCCGGTTGGTCGGCGCCGAATCCGTAATCAGCAAGTGAAACCGGGGCAATCCGGATTCCAACAGCGCCGACGCCAACGAAACCATAAACGGGCCGGAGCCGACCGCCAACACTTTTGCCTGCCGATACGTTTGAAAGCGGTAAGCGCCCGAATCCCCGAAGTTGTCCAAAAATTCGATTTGGGAAGCGTATTTTCGGAGAACGCCATCGTCCAGTTGGTGCGGACGGTCCCGGCTTACGTCCCGGACAAATCCGTTGCGGTACAAGACTTGCGCGATTTCGTACACCCGGGCCCGGTATTCGTCCGGCAATCCGTCGGTCAGCTCTTCCAGCGTATGTTCGCCGTTCAACACCGGCAACAGATTTTCGATCCACTGGTCGATCGTCTCGCCTTCCATACGGAAGGAGACCCGATTGTTCCGAAAATAAACGCCGCCGTTGTCGTCGGGGAAAAAAAACGTGTCGTTTTTCACTTTCAGACGCACCAAAGGGCTCAAATCCATCATGATACTCCTCCTACGCGAGCCGTTTTCCAATCTGCGCACGATGGCCACAGTAATCTTATGTGTAGCGATTTGTCCCTCATGCCCAAACAATCAAAGCCCGGGAAGCCGGGCTTATGACTGAGGCGATGCGAATTTTTACCTCGTTTGCCGGGCGGGCGGTTACCGGCAGCGGGCACAGTTTTGGCAACGGGCGCATTGGAAGCAGTTTTGACAACGGAAACAATTTTGACATCGGAAACAGTTAAAACATTGCGTAGAGCAAAATCCTCCGCAAAATCCGCCGCAAAAGCCTCCGCAGAACAAGACGCACAGACGAGACGGATCGGGCTCGTGCTGGTTCTGGTTCTGTTGATTCCAGGGCGTCGCCTCTCCCGCATTAAATTCCGAAACCTTCAACTTTTTCAGTTCTTTTTTGAAATGATCCATTTTCACAGCCTCCGCATAATAATATTAAGTGACGCTGGCGAAATACCCCTCCCGTCGACAAACTACACGTTCAATTTATGAATAAACATCTGCTGTTGTTACTCCTCCAAATGCTCCGGGACGAATTTTGAATCCGGGGCGTCCAAGGCAGGGGCAAGCGGAAGCATGCCGTACCGTTTTTCGGCAAAAAGTTTTTGGACAAGGCTTGACACTCGCATGGGCAGCATGCTACCATAAGTCTCGCTGACGCGATAAGTCGGCGCTACATATGCGGTCGTGGCGGAATTGGCAGACGCGCTAGATTCAGGTTCTAGTGGTGTAACAGCCGTGGAGGTTCGAGTCCTCTCGACCGCATCGCGAATCGAATTTGCAGGGACAACCGTGAGGGACAGGTTGTCCCTTTTTTCATTTCGGACAAGTCTTCGATGCATAAAAGTCGGCCGATGAAACAGTCTATACATCATACTTGGAAGATAGGCAAAATGCTGCACCCGGTCGTCCATGAAAGGGAATGTCATCCTTGTGCCTGTGGCCGGAATTACGAATGTGGTTGAACGCTCCATCCGATATGCCCAATCTCTGTCGCCCGCACAGATTATTGCCGTGCACATCCCGTTTGAACGGGAAGACGAAGCGTTGTTCGAAGAAAAATGGAAGGCGTGGAGGCCGGATGTGAGGCTGGTTACGCTTCATTCTCCGTACAGGAGCATTATCCAGCCTTTGATGAAGTTTATCGACGTGGTGGAGCGCAAAGCCAGGGAATCGAATGACCAGGTAACGGTGATTATTCCGCAATTTATTCCCAAAAAAGGATGGCACAACCTTTTGCACAACCAGACGAGTTTCATGATTCGGGCCCATTTGTTGTTTCGCAAAGATGTGATTGTCACAACCGTTCCCTATCATTTAAAGAAATAATACGATTCCGTCGGAAGCAAGGGACAAGCCGATAACGGCCGTTGTCCCTTTTTTGTTGCTTCCTAATGTGTTTGCATACCGAAAGGCCGAACAAACCATACTAGGAGGAAAATGATCTTCGACGAGGGGATTGTTGGGGAAAATGAGAAAATATTTTTGGAATCGACCGCCGCGTTCCGATCAGCGACATACGGCAATCGCAGGTCCGCGAGACCATGATCCGCAAACTCAAACGGCACTTTCCGAAAATCTGGACGAAACCCTCCAACTGCTTCAGAGCATCTACGCGAATTGTTCCGACGTCATTTTTCACGAATTTTTGATTGGCGATCAAACCAGAGCCGTTCTTCTATACATCGACGGTCTTACCAATACCGATGAGCTTGATCAGCATGTGCTCGCGCCGCTGCAGGAGGAATTTTCCCGGGAATACACGCTTGCGAACATTCGCCAAAAAATCGCCGTCTCGTCTATAAAACAGGTGCAACGCGCAGCGGATGTCATTGAAGAAGTATCCGGCGGGAATCCGGTTCTGATCATGGAACAGGAAAATCAAGGATTGTCGATTGGATTGTCCAAGTGGGATAAACGCGCCATTGAAGAACCTAAGGCCGAGTCGGTTTTACGGGGGCCAAGGGAAGGATTCATCGAATCGCTGCGGACCAATACGTCTTTGCTGCGGCGGAAAGTAAGAACCCCGGACCTGAAAATCCTATCGATGAACATCGGGACCTATTCCGCAACGCCGATCGCCATTGCCTATATCGAAGGAATTGCAGCTCCTTCATTAGTCGAGGAAGTGATGAGCCGGCTGCGGCGGATTGAGATCGACGGAATATTGTCAAGCGCGTATATCGAGGAATTGATTGAAGACAATCCGTATTCTCCTTTCCCTCAGCTTCTTTCGACGGAACGGCCGGATGTGGCAAGCGCCTATCTGTTGGAAGGGCATGTCGTCGTAATGATCGACGGCACTCCCAGTGCGCTGATCGCTCCGGTGACATTTCTTGCCTTGCTGCAATCGCCCGAAGATTATTATGAGCGATACGTTGTCGGTACGGCGATCCGTTGGCTGCGTTATTTGTTTTTCGCCATCTCCTTGCTGGGGCCTTCAGTATACGTCGCCGTCATTACGTTTCACCAGGAAATGATTCCGCCTCCCCTTCTGTTAACGATGGTGAGATCGCGCGAACAAGTGCCGTTTCCCGCTCTTGCGGAGGCCTTGCTTATGGAATCCATGTTCGAAGCGCTGCGCGAGGCCGGCGCCAGACTGCCCAAGCAGATCGGAACCGCCGTCAGCATTGTCGGGGCGCTTGTCATCGGTCAAGCGGCGATTGCCGCCGGAATCGTATCCGCTCCGATGGTGATGGTTGTGGCCATTACGGGGATTGCTTCGTTTATGGCTCCCCGGTTTACCGTCGGAATGGCCGTCAGGCTGCTTCGTTTCCCCATGATGTTCCTTGCAGGGTTCCTGGGATTCCTCGGCGTGATCCTGGGGGTGATTGTTATTTTGAATCATCTTCTCACCCTTCGTTCTTTCGGGGTTCCCTATTTATCGCCTCTGGCGCCGATGAAAGGCCGCGACTTGAAAGATATACTATGGCGGGCTCCGCGTTGGATGATGAACACGCGCCCGCACTTGACCGGAATGTGGAACCCCTATCGGCAGGCCCCAGGGAGACGGCAAGGTCCGGACCAAGGGGATGAAGGGAGATAATTCGGAAGGGGATTTTCATGGATCTCAGACGCAAAACCGTTCTTCTCCTCTTAACCCTGTCTATACAGGCGCTATTGCTATCCGGCTGTTGGGACAGTACGGAAGTGAACAATTTGGCGATCATTACAGCTATCGGTTTGGATCAGTCGGAAGATCATCAAATGGAGCTGTCTGTCAAAATATATCTGACGTCACCCGCATCTCCTCAACAGATGGGAGGGTTCTCCAGCGATAGCGGGGGGGCCGGACGGTCGATCGTACGGTCGGTGAAAGGATTGACCATGGCGGCTGCGGCAGCCCAATTGCAGCAGGTGCTCACCCGCAAAGTGTTTTGGGGGCAGGCCGAGGTGCTCGTTATTGGGGAAAGCCTGGCGAAAGAAGGAATTGGTGAACCGATGGAATATTTTACGCGTCACCCCGCTCCGAGGGAACGGGTACACGTACTCGTCAGCAAAACGACAGCGAAAGATGTTCTGCGGCTTGAGCCCCCTATTGAGCGCTCGATTGCCAAAGCGCTGCGGGAAATGGCCGAGTCGCAAACCGGACTGAGTATCACGATAAAAGAACTGCTGCAAATGATAGCCGGCAAATCCAGGGCGGCTGTCATTCCATTGGTGCAAATCGAACCGGAACAAGGAGCCCAGGAAGCGTTTCCGTTTTTGAACGGAACGGCCGTATTGAAAAACGGGAAAATGGTCGGGCGCATGAACGATAACGCAACCCGGGGGGTCCTGTGGCTGAGAAACGAAATCAAAAGGGCAACCACAACCATTTCCCCGAAAAACGCAGACGGTTATATTTCCTTCCAGCTGCTGAGAAGCTATACGGAATTGGTTCCGCACATTCAGGGGAACGATTGGAGCGTCACCGTCCGGTTCAACACGATTGACGACATCGTCGAAAATACAACGGACCTGGATCTTGCCGATCCGAAGTATGTCAAACAATTGGAAACAGAATTGGGAGCCGTAATCGAACATCGTGCGAACATGGCCCTGACACAAGCCCAAAAAGAAATGAAAGCGGACATTTTCGGTTTTGCCGATGCTTTTTACCACAAGTATCCGAAAGAATGGAATCGAAACAAAAACCGCTGGGACGAAATTTATCCGAATCTGAAAGTCAAGCTGGAGACGAACCCTAAAATTTCCAGGCCAGGAATGACAGGCAAAAGCATTTTTAAGCCGAAACAGGAGTGAGCCAGAAATGAAATGGGCGGTGGTTTTGGGGATTGCAGCCGTTCTGGTTTGTATGACCCTGTATGAATGGCCGAGAATGAAAAGATGGATGAAAAGAGAAAAAAACGCCTTTGCCGCACTCACCGTTTTGGGAGGAATTTTGGCTTGTCTGCTCGTGTTTTATCCGGAAACGCCGGGGCCCACGCAATTCATTGACGCCGTGTACAAACCGTTGGTGAACATTGTCGAGAAATTGACCATGGAAAGGAGCGGATGAGAAGGATGATCGAAAAAGCGAGAATTTCCCCTTCCCAATTGGGAATGATGATGTATTTGGCCACCACCCCTACAGCGATTCTCTCCACCCCTGCGATTACGTACATATTTGCGAAAGAGGATCTGTGGATTTCGCCTTTCTGGGCTTTTAGCGGGGTGATTGCCGTTTATGTCGCGTTGCAGCTCCATCGCATGTATCCCGGCCTCAATCTCGTCCAGGCAAGCGAACGCATCGTCGGCCGGTTCCTCGGAAAGATCATCGGGTTCATGTTCCCGTTATATTATTTGTATCTCAACGGCATTGTCGTCCGGGAATACGGCGAATTCGTAGTCGGTGCCTTCCTGCTCAATACCCCGCTTATCGTGGTGACGGGCAGCATGGTGCTGATCTGCGCCATAGCCGTACGCGGAGGCGTGGAGATTTTGGGAAGGTTTTCCGAACTGTTTCTTCCCGCCTTTCTCGCGTTGTTTTTATTCATCCTTGTTCCGATCATTCCCGATCTGAAATTGTCGAATATGCTTCCAATCATGGGAGAAGGGATTAGGCCTTCGATCGAGGGATCGTTCGTCCTGCAAACCTGGTTTGCCGAATTGATCACCGTGTCGTATTTTCTTCCTTATGTGGCGGATCAAGGAAAGGCGAAAATAAGTATCTGGATTACGTTTTTAATGGTAGTCCTGACACTGGTTGTGTCCAATCTGGCGACCCTGCTGCTTCTGGGGGACATAACGGGCAGCTTTACGTATCCCTTTCTGATTCTTGCGAGGTACATCGACCTGGCCGAGTTTTTCACCCATTTGGAATCGCTGTACATGGCCATTTGGGTGTTGGGCGCGTTTGTGAAAATCTGCGTATTCCATTACGTGACCGCTCTTGGCGCCGCCCAATGGATGAGATTGTCCGATTATCGACCGCTTGTGCTTCCGCTCGGCTTGCTGTTAGTGTTGTTCAGCATATGGGTTGCGCCCAATTATCAGGAATTGACGCATGCGATATCAACGTCCGTGACCCTCTCGATCATGACGGTGTTCGTGATTCTTCCCGCGCTGCTGTTCTGCATGGCTGTCGTAAGAAACCGATTGGCCGGCAAGGCGGCCAGGAGGTAGGCGGAAGCGAGCCGACGAATTGTTCTCTCGACGGATGGTCCGGATGCCGCGGTTCAAAGCTGTTGCAACCGGTTCGGACAATACGTTAAGATAATGTAATGGACATCTGTCGAAGGGAGAACGTACCATATGTTGAATTACAAAGCGGTCGTGGCGGAGCTCGTCGCCGCCAAGCTGCCGGAGCTGAACGCGGAGACCGTGGCGGAGCTTCTGGAATACCCTCCGAATCCGGAACTGGGCGACCTGTCCCTGCCTTGCTTCAAGCTCAGCAAGCAGTTGCGGCAAGCGCCCCAGCAGATCGCGTCCCGCATCGCCGAACAGCTCGATCCTCATCCCGCTATCGCTTCGGTCGAAGCCGTGTCGGGTTATTTGAACTTCAAGCTGGATCGCGCCCGGTTCGCGGCGGACGTCCTCGGCGCCGTGCTGCGCGAGGGCGAACGCTACGGTTCCCGGACGATCGGAGCGGGCAAGACGATCGTCATCGATTATTCGTCTCCGAATATCGCGAAGCCGTTCCACATCGGCCATCTGCGCTCGACGATGATCGGCAACGCGCTCTACAAGATTCACGAGTTCCTCGGCTACACCTGCGTCGGCGTCAATCACCTGGGCGACTGGGGGACGCAGTTCGGCAAACAGATTGCGGCCTTCAAATTGTGGGGCGATGCCGACAAGGTCGAGCGGGAAGGCGTCGAAGAGCTGCTTCGCCTGTACGTCAAGTTCCACGAGGAAGCGGAGAAAAATCCGGCGCTGGAGGACGAGGCGCGCGCGCTGTTCGTCAAGCTGGAGCAGGGCGACGAGGAATGCCTGCGGCTCTGGAAATGGATTATCGAGATCAGTTACCGCGAGTTCAATAAAATTTACGGCCTGCTCAACGTCACGTTTGATTCCGATCTCGGCGAAAGCTTTTATATCGACAAGACGGGGGCGGTCATCGAAGAGCTGGAGGCCAAAAACCTGCTGGTGGAAGACGACGGGGCCAAGCTCGTCCGGCTTGACGAGTACAATATGCCTCCCGTGCTGATCGTCAAAAAAGACGGCGCGACGCTGTACCATACGCGGGATATCGCCGCCGCCTTCTACCGCAAGAAGACGTACGATTTCCACAAATGTATCTACGTCACGGGTTCCGCGCAAAGCCTGCATTTCGCCCAATGGTTCAAAATTATCGAGCTGATGGGTTACGACTGGGCTGCGGATCTCGTGCACGTCCCGTTCGGGCAAGTAAGTCTCGAAGGCGCGAAGCTCTCCACGCGGAAGGGCAACGTAGTTCTGCTTGAGGAACTGCTGCAGAAGTCGATCGATCAGACGCTGCAGATCATCAGCGAGAAAAATCCGTCGCTGGAGAACAAGGACGAGGTCGCGAGACAAGTCGGCGTCGGCGCGATCGTCTTCAACGATCTCAGCACGTACCGGATCAAGGACGTCGTCTTCTCTTGGGACGAGGTGCTGAATTTCGAGGGCGAGACCGGCCCGTACGTGCAATATGCGCATGCCCGCTGCTGCAGCGTGCTGCGGAAGGCTTCGGGCACGGATTCGATCGAGGCGCCGGCCGTGACGCCGGAACAGGCGGCTCTGCTGACGCATCCGTCCGAGCAGGCGGCTTTGCGCGAGCTCTACTTGTTCCCGGAGCGCGTGCTGCAGGCGCAGCAAAAGCTCGAACCGTCCATCATCACGCGGCATCTCGTGGATGTGGCCCAAAGCTTCAGCCGGTTCTACCACGACTGTCCGATTCTTGTGGACGACGAAGGCCAGCGCGCCGCCCGCCTGGGTCTGGTCAAAGCGGTTCAGACGGTGCTGAAAACCGGACTCGCCCTGATCGGGCTCGAAGCGCCGCAAAAAATGTAAGGGTGGTTTTAAGCGATCCCCGCTCCCGGCTTTCGGGAGGCGGGGATTTTTTTCCTTCTCCCGCGTATGGCCGAATAACGGTGCGGTTACGCTAGGGATGGAGGTGAACCCAAGCCATGAAACCAAACGAGACGCTCATGAAGTGGACCCGGGATTTCGTAGAGTACATGGACTTGCCGCCCGAGGAACGCCGCAACAGACGCATTCAGCTCCGGGCGCACCGGAAGGCGGCCAGGGAGCCGTGGAAGACGCGGTGGTTCGGCCAATTGCCGATCGCCTTGGCGATGTGGCTGCGTCCTGTAGGCGTACGGATCTCGCGTCTGGCGGCGAAAAAAAGGGGCGCCCCGTCTCAATCCGGAGCGCCAATCGTATGGGAAGAGGAAGAGAAACCGATCGGGTGACGGGACGGGCTAACCGTAAAACCGGCCGAACGAAATCCAGCCGCCCCAAGGCAAATAACGGACGCCGCTTTGCTCCAATCGAATATAAAGCCGTCCGTCGGACCACTCCTGATAGCCGGTTACGGCCAGGGGAGCGGTGATGCGCTTGCCGTACAGCTTCGAGACGAAGGTCAGTCTGCCCGCTTCCTCCAGCGTGTCGATCAAGCTTTGCGCCTGATCGATATCCAGCGGGGCGTCGATCAGCCAGCTCAGATCGTCGTAGGGGTCGAACGATTCCACTTGCTGCGAGCGGATCACCTGGCGGCTGTCGTCCTGCGGGACCGGATTGCCGCCCGCGCCCGTATCCGGGGCCTCTTCGGCGGAAGGCACGGATTCGAGCGGCAGCCACTCCGCCGTCCGCGCGTCCAATAGGATCGGCGTGTCCGAATCGGCCGTGCGAACGATCCACAGCGCGTGCAACCCGTCCTGGTACCAGCGGTCGATTGACGTATAGGAATAAATGCCGTGCCGTACCAGTTCCCGGTACAGCGCATTCGTGCCGAACAGCGGATAGTCGCCGGAGCCGTATTCCCCCAGCCGATAATCCCCGTCCGCGAGAGCTTCCACGACCAGATACCCGATATCGCGCCCTTCGCGCGACAGCACGACGACCCATGCGTGGGTGCCCGGACCGAGCGGCTGCTTGTCCCAGGATGCGCCCAGCCATTCGGCGAACGGCTCGGTCTCCGCAAGGGCCTGTATCCATTGTTCGATATGTTCGTCCATCGAGGCTTCCGCTTCCGGCTCTTGTCCGTGCGGGGACGCCTGCCCGTACGCGATCGCTTGTCCGGCGGCGGCGGTCGCTCCGCGAAGCCCGGGTACGGCCGACAGAGCCGCCGCGAGCACAAGGGCCGCCATACCGGCGCGGATTCGTAATTCGTTCATGCCAACACTCCTTTTGGCGGCTTGGATTTCATTGTAATCGAAGGCGCCGGGCGGATGCTGCCGCAATCTGTCGGGCGGCCAACCGATTTTTTCCGCGAATCGCGCGGATCAGCGCAGCAGATGAAACAGGCCGCCGTTCACGACCGAGACGGAGATTCTCGGTTTATGCTGCCATTCGATTTCCCTTTTTCGCAGCTCGTATTGTTCCCGGATCGCTTCGCGTTCGGCCAATTGCGCCGCATCGCCGTCTCCGCCGCCTGCCGGCGTCGAACCGAGCAGGCCGCTGTAATATCCGTCCACGCGCGCCGCCTCGTCCTGCCACCTCGCATAAGCTTCGTCCGCCCAGCGGTGATCGTACGATTTGATTAGTTTCTCCAGCCGGGTCTCCAGCATCGACATGGCCCGGTGCAGCGTGTATTGCGGCTTGCCGACATATACGCGGGAGGGGATTCGGGGAGACAGCTTTCGGGTCACGAACCGGCTGTATGCGTCTTCGATGATTTCGCCGTTGTCGAGCGAGATCGCCAGCGAATGCAATTCTTCCCGCTTCATGTCGCACAAAAATTCGACTTTGACGTTCACCAGCAGCCAACTGACGCAGGAGTGCAGCCCGCTCCGGTCTTCGCGCGCGGCGGGCTCCTCGTATAGCTGGACGAATCGTCCCCGCTCGCGGACGATATCGAACAACTGCTGGAGCCGGCGCGAGCCGAACCCGACGAAGTCCCGGGGAATGCGCTGCCCCGCCGGAGGCCCGCCCGAGACGCCGAAGTACCGTCCGAGAATGCTGTCCGCGACGGGAGGCTGCGCTCCAGCGGGCGGCTTATGCTCTTCCTCGGGCTGAAACAGAAACGTATAGGTCATCGTCTCCGGCTCGACTCCCGTTCGCTCCACGAAGCTCCAATAGTAGGTGCGGTTCGTCAAGGCTTTGTCCGCCTCGGGCGATAACCGAACCGTCACGTGGGAAGGGCTTTTTTCGAGAATCTGGCATTGCGTCGCCTCCAGATAACGAAGCACGAACTTTTGCACCTGACGCGAGTTCAACCGAATCCCTCCTTGGATGCCCGGCGTCTAGCGGCGAGCCGTCGCGGCCCGTTTCCCGCCCGGCTCGGGACGTTTCCCGTCGATCTGCCGGCGGATGTCGTGAAACGTCTGGCCGATCCGTTCCAGCCCGGAGCGCAATTCCTCGTTGGTGCCGGATTCCATCACGAGGCGGAACAAGCCGCTTTCGATGGAGCCGTCCTGTTCCAGCCGCTCCAGGATGACGTCCAGCCCGCCGATGACGAGCTCGAACAGATTGATTTTCTCATGCAGCAGCGACAGGATATGCTCTTCGATCGTACCGCGGGTGCTCAGATTGTAGATATGCACGTCCCGCGTCTGGCCGAGCCGGTGAATCCGGCCGATCCGCTGCTCGACCCGCATCGGATTCCAGGGCAGGTCGAAGTTGACGATATGGTGGCAGAATTGCAGATTGATGCCCTCGCCGCCCGCCTCCGTGGCGACCATCACCTGGGCGCGGTTCCGGAACAAGTCCATCATCCAGTCTTTTTTGCCCCGGTTCATGCCGCCCCGGTACGGCACCGCGGCGATGCCGCGCTCCTTCAGATATTTGAGCAGATACTCCTGCGTCGCCCGGTATTCCGTAAACACGATCGCTTTGTCGCCGATCTCCTCGAGCAGCTCCATCGTTTTTTCCGCCTTGGTGTTCGCCTGGATGGCCCGGATCAGCTCCACGAGCTCCCAAATGCGCGCGCGCTGGGGAGAGTCCTCGGCCGTCTTTTTGAACAGGTTGACAAGCGTGACGAAGACGGCATCCCGGCTGGAGCACACTTCGCGCTGCAGGGTCAGCAGCCCGAGCGCGCTGCTCCAGTCGCCCTGGCTTTTCGCTTCCTCGTACCGGCCTCGAACGAAGCCGGTGACGCCGTCGTAAAGCTGTTTTTCTTCGGGAGACAGATCCAGCAGGAAGTTTTTGACGACGCGTTTCGTGAAGGAGATGCCGCCGTCGCTGCGCCGGTTGCGGATCATCACTTTGGACAGCTCCTCCTGAAGCTTGTCCTCGTTTTTCGGAACGCGCTTGTCCGCCACGTAATTCGCCTGGAAGCTCGTCTGCGCGCCCAACTGTCCCGGCTTCAGAATCGTGATGAGGTTGTAGAGCTCGGACAAATCGTTCTGGATCGGCGTTGCGGTCAGCAGCAGGCAATATTTTTTGCGCAGCTCGTTGACGAACCGGTAATTGGTCGTTTTTTTGTTTTTCAGCTTGTGCGCCTCATCCACGATCAGCATGTCGTAGTCGATGCCGAGCACGATGCCGCGGTGTGGGTCCCGTTTCGCCGTATCCATGCTGGCCACCACCACGTCGTATTGCGTCCACATGTATTCTTTTTTTTGCGCGACGGCCTGGATGCCGAATTTCTGGTTCAGCTCCCGCACCCACTGCAGCACAAGCGAGGCCGGCACCAGAATCAGCGCTTTGCGGACCAGACCGCGCACCATGTATTCCTTCAGAATGAGCCCGGCTTCGATCGTCTTGCCCAAGCCGACCTCGTCGGCCAGTATCGCCCGTCCCCGCATCTCGTGCAGCACCTTGCGCGCGGTGTCGATCTGATGGGGCATCGGTTCGAGCCGAGGGATATGGGAGAGCGAGATCAGCTCGTCGAAATTCGGAATGGCCGTGGCATGTTCGGCTTCCCAGGCCAGTTGAAACAGCGTCCAGTCGTCCCAGGGCCCGTTACGGTCGGACCGCTCCGTCATCTCCGCGAGCCAACTGCGGTCGACATGAAGCTCCAGACGGTCGTGGACGCTCCGCACGGTTTCTGCGTCGCGGACGGACTTGCGAGATGAATTCATGCCGGCGCACCCCTTCGGACTTTTTCTACAGTATGTGCCAAAGGTTGCCGTTTCAAACGGCTTCGGGTACGCTTGAAAGAGGGACGGAATTGAAGTATGATAGAGGTTATCAGAACATTTGTTCGAACCGATGCCGATCGACAAGGAGGAAGCCCATGCACAGGTGGCGTTTTATTCATACAGGGAATCTCTCCCCCGCGGAGAATATGGCGATCGACGAAGCGATCCTGACGGCTCACAGCGAAGGGAACGTGCCGCCGACGGTTCGTTTCTACGGCTGGAACCCGCCGTCGCTCAGCGTCGGTTATTTTCAGAAGGCTTCGGAGGAGGTCGATTTCGAGGCGCTCGACAGGCTGGGCATCGGCTACGTGCGGCGCGCGACGGGCGGACGGGCGGTGCTGCACGACCGTGAGCTGACTTACAGCCTGATCGTGTCGGAGGATTATCCGGGGCTTCCCAAGAGCGTGACGGAGGCGTACCGCGTATTGAGCGTCGGACTTCTGTACGGATTTCAGAATCTGGGGCTCGATGCGGAGATGGTGACGCTCGCCAGCGAGGAGGAGAAGCGCAAATACGCTTCGCCGGAGGGGTCCTCCTCCGCCTGCTTCGATTCGCCTTCCTGGTACGAGCTGGTCGTGGAGGGGCGGAAGATCGCGGGCAGCGCCCAGACGAGAGCCCGGGGAGTCGTACTTCAGCACGGCTCGATCCTGCTCGACCTCGACGCCGATCTGCTGTTCGATCTGCTCCGGTTCCCGAGCGAGCGGATCAAGACCCGGATGAAGGAGTCGTTTCTCCGCAAGGCCGTGGCGATCAATGAGCTGCTGGAAGCCAAAAACCTGCCGGCCGTTGACCTCCCGAGAGTCGAGGCCGCGTTCTTCGAGGGCTTGGCCAGGGGGCTTGAGGCCGAGCTCGTTCCGGGCGAGCTGACGCCTTACGAGCGGGAGCTGGCCGACCGGCTCGTCCGGGAGAAGTACGGGAACGAAGAATGGAATCACCGGAGATAAGGACGCCGAAATAAAGAGATTCGCAGAGAGAAAACGAAGCTGCTCCCCGTCCGGCTCGATTAGATGGGGGATATCGCCCGTGGCGCATTAGAAAACACAACATATCGTGTTGTATAATGGACAGGTCACACTATATCTTGTGTCATCCGCGTGGAAACGCGCCCGGGCGATACATATGCTGTGATGAATCGGCGGAGGATAGGCGGAAGAGCCATTTCTTAGACGTTGAAGGAGGTAGTTTCCTTGGAGACCGTTCAAGCGAAGCGATTGGAAGGACTCAGCGAGAAGATATTTCTGGACCGGTATGCCCGGAAGGAAGCCGATCCGGACCTGACGAAGGTCGGAGATACGGTGCTTGTGCTGACGAAGGACGATCCGAAGTTCCCGGCCAAGGAAGTCGGTGAAGTCATCTCCCGCGAAGGGCGGAACGTTACCGTCCGGCTGCGCAGCGGGGAGGTTGTCGAATCGACCGTCGAGAAGCTGACGCTTACCCGCGAGCAGACACCGGAGCAGATGTGGGACCGACTGGCCGAAGCGATCGCATCCGTCGAGGCTACGCCGGAGAAGCGGAAGGAATGGACCGAGAAATTCCGTTACGTGCTCGACGACTGGAAGCTCGTGCCAGGAGGACGCATAGCGGCCGGAGCGGGGGCGAGCGACGAACTGACCCTGTTCAACTGCTACGTCATTCCGTCGCCGAAGGACAGCCGGGGCGGCATTATGGCGACGTTGACGGAGATGACGGAAATCATGTCCCGCGGCGGCGGTGTCGGCATCAATCTGTCCAGCCTGCGTCCGCGGCGTGCGGTTGTCGCCGGCGTCAACGGCTCCTCCAGCGGCGCGGTGTCGTGGGGCGGATTGTTCAGCTATACGACCGGTCTGATCGAGCAGGGCGGCAGCCGCCGCGGCGCTCTTATGCTGATGATCAACGACTGGCATCCCGATCTGCTTGATTTTATTACGGTCAAGTCGACGATGGGCTTGATTACGAACGCGAACTTATCCGTATGCATCAGCAATGACTTTATGAAAGCCGTCAAGGAAGACCGCGATTGGGAGCTGGTGTTCCCCGATACGAAGGACCCCGACTACAACGAGGTGTGGAACGGCGACCTGGCCGCATGGCGCAAGCTCGGCAAGCCCGTCAAGCTGTACCGGACCGTCAGGGCCCGCGACGTCTGGCATACGATTATCGAATCGGCGTGGAAATCTGCCGAGCCGGGCGTCGTGTTCATGGAGTACTATAACGAAATGTCCAACAGTTGGTACTTCAATCCGATTATTTGCACGAATCCTTGCGGCGAGCAAGGGCTCCCGGCTTGGGGCGTCTGCAATCTGTCGGCGATCAACCTGTCGAAGTTCTACGACGCAAGCAAGCACGACGTCGCGTGGGAGGAACTGGGCCGGACGATCCGTTATTCGGTCCGCTTCCTCGACAACGTGATCGACAAGACGCCTTACCACTTCGAGGAAAACCGGTTGAACCAGATGAACGAACGCCGCGTCGGCCTCGGGTCGATGGGGCTGGCGGAGCTGATGATCCGCCTCGGCATCCGTTACGGCAGCCCGGAATCGCTGGAGTTTCTCGACAAGCTGTACGGATTCATCGCGAAGGAAGCTTACCTGGCGTCCGCCGACATCGCGGAAGAAAAAGGCTCCTTCCCGAAATTCGAATGCGACAAATTCCTGCAAAGCGGCTTCATGCGGAACATGACGGCGGCATTCCCGGAGGTCGGGGAAGCGATTCGGACGAAAGGCATGCGCAACGTTACGGTGCTCACGCAGGCTCCGACCGGCAGCACGGGGACGATGGTTGGCACCTCGACCGGCATCGAGCCGTATTTCGCATTCGAATATTACCGCCAAAGCCGGTTGGGCTTCGACAAGCAGTACGTGCCGATCGCGCAGGAGTGGAAGGACCGGAACCCCGGCAAGGAGCTGCCGGATTACTTCGTGACGGCGATGGACCTGTCCGCCGAAGATCATATCCGCACGCAGGCGGCGATCCAGCGCTGGGTGGACAGCTCCATCTCCAAGACGGCGAACTGCCCGGCGGACTTCACCGTGGAGGAAACGAAGAAGCTGTACGAGCTTGCGTTCGAACTGGGATGCAAGGGCGTGACGATCTACCGCGACGGCAGCCGCGACGTGCAGGTGCTCAGCACCGCGGACAGCGTCAAGAAGGACGAAGGCAAGGCGGAAGACAAAACGGTTGAGCAGCCGGCGCCGCAGGCTTTCTCTTCCGGTAGCGGCGAGCAATCCGCGCTGAACGATCTGGCCGGCAAGCTGGCGGTAAATGTCGACGCGAAGACGGCCGAAGTGTTCGACCGCCAGTACAGGAGCCGTCCGCAGGTGCTTCGCGGCGCGACGTACAAGCTCAACACGCCGCTCGGCGTCGCTTATATTACGATCAACGACAGCAACGGAACGCCGATCGAGCTGTTCCTGAACGTGGGCAAGGCCGGCTCCGACGTGTTCGCGATGTCGGAAGCGCTGGGCCGGGTATGTTCGCTGTTCCTGCGTTACGGCGACCACGGCAACAAGGTGCAGTTGCTGATCAAGCACCTGAAAGGCATCGGCGGCTCCGGCGCGACCGGCTTCGGACCGAACCGGATCGAGTCGATCGGCGACGCCGTCGCGAAGGCGCTTGAGATGCACCTGGAAGCTTTGAACGCCGCCCCGGGTCACGCCGAGCAAGCGGCGACCGCAGCGCCGGCTGCTCCAACCGGCACGGCCGCATCCGCCGCGGAGAAGCCGCATCACAACCATGCGGCGCACGCGACGTCCTTGGATCTGTGCCCTTCCTGCGGCTCGGCGTCGCTCGTGAATATGGAGGGCTGCAAAACGTGTTCGACTTGCGGGTATAGCCGCTGCTCTTGATGGGGTTGGCGAGCCAGCCGCTGCTGGTTGTCTCATCAAATGTCTCGTTGGAGCTGTCTCGAGAGGTCAACGCACCTGGAGAGACGGCTCCTATTTTTTCGTCTTTCATATGGCCTTGACAGTCTAACACATACGGTTTATTATACCTATAGGGGTATTAGTATATGGAAATAAACGAAGGAGGGACCGTGGATGGCAACGAGACAGGCAACGGACGGTACGATGGAACGCATCATTCGAACGAACAAAATCGTTTTGGCGGATTTCTGGGCTCATGGTGCGAACCTTGCCGAATGATTGCACCAGTTTTGGACCAACTGGCCAGTGAAATGAAGGGAGAAGCGGTTTATTGCCAAAAAAATGTGGATGAGAACCCGATTTCTTCCTTCAAGTATCAAGTCCAAAGCATTCCAACATTAAAACTTTTTGTTAACGGGTGGGATGTCCAGACATTTGTCGGGCTTCAACCGCTTCAATCGTTAAAAGCAGCCACCATGCAATACGCAAACTAAATTTTTTTAATCTCAAAAATACCCCTATAGGTATATGTAAATGAAAGGGGGAAGGGGGGACTATGGAAACCGACTTGGGTTGGATCGTCACTTTATTCGTTATTGGCTTCATCGGCTCCTGGATTTCGGGTATGGTCGGCATTGGCGGTTCCATTATCAAATACCCCATGCTGCTCTATATTCCCCCTTTGCTCGGATATGCGGCGTTTACCGCACAGGAGGTATCCGCAGTAAGCGCGGTGCAAGTGTTTTTCGCAACGTTGGCCGGCATGTTTGCTTACCGCAGAGACGGCTTCATCAACAAGAAACTAGTGCTGGCGATGGGGATTCCCATGATCGCAGGCAGTTTTGCCGGGGGGTACGGATCGAAGTTTCTGCCCGACTCTGCGATTAACTTGACCTACGCCATCATGGCGCTTGTTGCGGCCGTTATGATGTTCGTTCCCAAAAAAGAAACGGACAAGGCGGACTATTCCCATGTAAGCTTCAACGCAACCGTTGCGGCAACCGCCGCCATCGTCGGTTTATTGTCGGGCATCGTGGGCGCGGCCGGCGCATTTCTTACAGTGCCGATCCTGTTGGTCGTGTTGAAGATTCCGACCCGCGTGGCCATCGCTTCATCGCTGGCGATTACGTTTCTTTCTTCGATTGGCACGGCGGTCGGGAAAGTAATAGGAGGCCACTTGCCGCTGATTCCTTCCCTGGTGATGGTTATCGCTAGCGTCATCGGTTCTTCTCTGGGGGCTGCGGCAGGCATGAAAATAAAGGTGAACGTGTTGCAATGGATTCTCGCCTCTTTGATTACGGCGACGGTTATCAAGATTTGGATGGACATTTTTACGTAACGACACGATTGCGCAACGAGGGGTGACGAACAATGGCCGGCATCTATTCGAAAGACATTCTTCCCCATGACGTGCAAAAGCGGCTCGAACGGGGGGAGGTTTTAAGTCTGCTGGATGTGCGCGAGCAAGAC
This sequence comes from Paenibacillus thermoaerophilus, assembly GCF_005938195.1. Lineage (GTDB taxonomy): Bacteria > Bacillota > Bacilli > Paenibacillales > Reconciliibacillaceae > Paenibacillus_W > Paenibacillus_W thermoaerophilus. The sequence continues at coordinate 226,830 of NZ_VCQZ01000002.1, read as the reverse complement.
GAGTGGGAGTCAGGCCATATACCCGGCGCCAGGCATATCCCGCTGGGCGCTCTCGGCTTCAGACACAAGGAACTCGATCCGCACAAGGAAACTATCGTTATCTGCCGAAGCGGCAACCGCAGCGGCTTGGCATGCGAATTTCTCGAGTCCATGGGATATAAGGTCTTCAATATGCAAGGCGGCATGTCCCGGTGGACCGGAGAGATCGCATACGGGAAATAAACAGAAACTCCTGGGAGGATATTCGGATGACGACTAATATTCAATCAAATCGCATTCTGGCGTGCGAAGGGCTGGCATGCCCGATGCCGGTCGTAAAAACAAAAAAAGCGATCGACGAGATGCAACCGGGTGAAGTGCTTGAAGTTCGGGCCACCGACAAAGGCTCCGTCGCGGATTTGCAGGGCTGGGCCAAACGAACCGGCCACCAATATATCGGCATCAAGGAAGGAAATGGGGTTTACCACCACTTCCTGCGGAAAGCGTCGGACTGCGAGAGCAAACCGGATATGAAATTTCCTCACGTCATGAGCAACGAGGAATTAAACGAAAAACTGGCTTCCGGCAGCGGCATCGTGGTGTTGGATGTGCGCGAACCGGCAGAATATGCCTTCGGACGAATTCCCGGCGCCATCTCCGTGCCGTTGGGACAACTGGAGGAAAAGCTGAGCCAGCTTGATCCCGCTCAAGAATATGCGGTTGTTTGCCGTACGGGAAACCGCAGTGATTTGGCTTGCCACCTTCTGGCCGAACGCGGATTTGCCCGAGTAAAAAATGTGGTGCCGGGCATGTCGCAATGGCCGGGAGTCACGGAAAGCGACAAATAAAACATGGAGAGGTGAACCCTAAATGGCAAGTGTACGGTCGATTACGGCAGAGGAACTTCACCGCTTGATTAATTCGGGCCAAGGCGTAACCATCCTCGACATAAGGAACGAAACGGACTATCGCGATTGGAAGATCGAAGGGAAACAAGTGACATCCGTCAACATTCCGTATTTCCTCTTCCTCGAAGAAGAGGAGCAATTGTACGCGCAAATTCCTGGCGATACGCCTACGGTCGTCGTATGCGCCAAGGGCGGATCTTCCGAATTTGTGGCGAACCTGTTGACGGAGCGAGGATACGACGCTTGCTCGCTGGAAGGCGGCATGCTGGCCTGGAGCCAGTTGTACCATCCAGTCACCGTGTACGAGGACGACAAATTGAAGATCATTCAAATCAATCGCTTGTCGAAAGGCTGTCTCTCCTACGCGGTAATTTCGCAAGGAAAAGGAATGATAATCGACCCGAGCCAGAAAGTGGACGTCTATCTCGATCTCGCCGAGCAACACGGTTTCCGGATCGAACACGTAGTCGATTCCCATCTTCACGCGGATCATATTTCTGGGGGTTCGCAGCTTGCCGACCGAACCGGCGCCACGTACTACATCTCTTCCGGAGAGGCGAAGGGGACAAACCTGAAATTCGAGCCGCTTGAGCGGCATCCCCGCATCCGCGTCGGAGAAATCAACGTGGAGGTGTTGGCCATCCCCACGCCGGGCCATACACCCGGATCAACTTCCTTTTTGATCGGCAACCGATTCCTCATGTCTGGGGATACGATTTTTGTCGGCGGTTTGGGAAGGCCCGATCTCGGCGGGAAAGCTCAAGAATGGGCGCTCGATCTGTACGATACCGTGTTTAACAAGCTGAACGGGATTCCGGACGATTGTCTGGTTCTGCCCGCCCACTATGCCGACATCAACGAAATCGGCGACAACGGCATTGTCGGAGCGGCGCTGGGCGAAATTCGCGAGAATAACGAAATCATGCGGAACGATAATCAAGATTCTTTCAGGGAGCATGTGGCTAGCGCGGTCTCCACGGAAAAACCGCCGAATTTCGAAGAGATTGTGGCGATCAACCGGGGCGAACTGCAGGTCGATGCGGAAAAAGCGATCGAGTTGGAGATTGGCCCGAACCGCTGCGCGGTACACCATCACGGTTAATCAAAGGAAGGAGATTGAAACTTATGGTTGATATTGTAGTGGATGCAAAAGGTCTTGCTTGTCCGATGCCGATCGTCAAAGCCAAAAAAGCGATGGATACGCTTCAATCCGGTCAAATTATGGAATGGCTAACCACCGACAAAGGCTCCATGAAGGATTTTCAGGCGTGGATCAAGCAAACCAACCATGAATTGCTCGAAGCCAAAGAAGGAAACGGCGTGTTTACGTTTATCGTGAAGAAAGGGTAAATGTTCATGAGCCAAAAAGAAAAAACCACGATCGTACTGTTTAGCGGAGATTTGGACAAAGCGATCGCTGCCTTTATCATCGCGAACGGCGCGGCCGCTTACGATCACGAAGTGACGATATTTTTTACCTTCTGGGGATTGAATACGCTGCGAAAAGACTCGCCCGTTCCCGTCAAAAAAGGGTTTCTTGAGAACATGTTCGGTAAAAGGATGCCTCGCGGCGCCAATAAATTGGGCCTCTCCAGAATGAATATGGCGGGAATCGGCCCGAAAATCATCAAGCATGTGATGAAGAAGCATAATGCGTTAAGCTTGCCTCAGTTGATTGAACTTGCTCAAGAGCAAGGAGTCAAGCTGGTGGCGTGCACGATGACGATGGATTTGCTCGGATTGCGGAAAGAAGAATTGATAGACGGGATCGATTATGCCGGCGTTGCAGCCTATTTGGGGGATGCCGCGGAGGCGAAAGTAAACTTATTTATTTAAACCCCGTTTCCCCCTCGGGTTTAGGTTATAATATGCCTATACGCGTATACGCAAATGGGGGAGAACGATGAAGATGAACTACGATGACGATGTAAAAAGAAGATTGCGCCGGGTGGAAGGACAAGTGCGCGGCGTGCTGAAGATGATGGAGGAACAGAAAAACTGCAAGGATGTGGTCAGCCAACTCTCGGCCGTGCGCAGTGCGGTGGACAAGGCGATTGCCTATATCGTTGCGGTGAATCTGGAGCAGTGCATTCTGGAAGAAAAAGAAGCCGGCAACGATACGAGCAAACTCGTGCAAGAGGCGGTGGAATTATTAATTAAAAGCAGGTAGTTGTTCGCTCTCGTGAACTATTTTGTAACCATCGCATGGGTTGTCATGGCAGGGTGGTTGCTGTACAGGCAATTCGACATGCTGATTCGGGCGCCAACCTTCAGCAGCATGTCGGGGTAGGCGTGGGACGTGTACTGGTAGCCTTGATCGCTGTGAACGATCAGTCCGGTCACGTCCTTATGCTTTTCAAATCCGATATGAAACGGAATCAGCTTCAATGGTGGCATATTTTCCAAACACTTTTTTAGCCTTTCATTATCCCGCTTTAGCTTCGCGACATACCGATCCTGATCCAGATATTCCTTGCGTCGTCCACGTTGATCCAGCAATCCAAACTTTCCAAGTTGATTGTATTTTCTCATCCACTTCTAGCCTAGTTCTTTTTTCTTTGTCGTGCGTCCCGCCGAGGCAGACGCAACGAGCCGGCGAGAGTATAATCATTAATAACAGCCTAAAAACCTATGCAGGGGGGACGAACCGCGGTTCTCATGGAAAGAGATGCAAAAAAATAACGGTACACTGTGAAATCGTCGGAGAGGGATTCTCTCTCGTTGTCCTGCACGCTTTAGGAGCCGATCATCGCTCGATGAAGGCATGGATGGAACCGGTCTTCGTACATCAGGCCGGTTGGCAGCGTATCTACATCGACATCCCGGCGCACGGGAGAAGCGGCATCCATGATTCAATAAAGACCACAGAGGATATGCTGGAAGCGATTCTTGGACGTATAGACGCCTTGCTCCCGGAAAAAAGGTTTGCTTTGGTCGGAAGCTTCACCGCATTAATCGAGAGGGTAAAAACGCCAAGCAACAAATAACCGATGAGTTTCCAATCTAGCCAATCCTCCTGGACAGAGCGACGCCGGTACAATACCACAAGAAGGGGCAACAATCCAAGAAATAAAATTGAAAGCTAGTATGACCGAAGCCCGCCGGCCAATTGCCGATACCCGTACAAGTAGTAGCCCGTAAAACGAACATGAGCGCCTCGCTCGAACTTATCCCGGTATGAATCATCAATAAAAATCAGAGATATATTCCCCGGTCCGTCACCCGTGCCGAAATTGCGATGAAGAATGTCCTGCCCGGCAGGATCCGTGACAACCCATCGATCGAGATGCCCGGATGTCGTAAATGAACCGTCAGGAGTGATGAAGGATGTCATTTAAAATTGCCCCGATTTCCGATTCGGGTACGATATGGCATTAAGCTGAATAAAGAAATCGCGTTCTCGCTTTCCTACTTTCTCAAATATAATCCTGGTGCCAAACTTGTCGTCAATAACCCGATTCAACTGCTTCTCTTCGCCGTTCCTCTCCGGTATCCATTCCGGTATCAGAAAAAATTCCGTTGAAATTTGCTCCTTGATTAACGATACCGTGTAACCTTCCTGATGAATAATACGGTCATACACAGCCTCGCTGCGATGATGGTAAGCCCATGCACCAGCGATTGCGACTTTCCACTTCAATACCGCCACCGCCTTTCAAGGGCCGTTCGTTATCTGCTCCAGGTGCTCATCCTATAAATGGAAGTTCCCAGCAATTATATTGTACGATCCCAACCTTTGGAAAAGTTGCGTTCTCCTCCCCGTTGCTACATTTTAGAAAACGGACGGTTCATCGTATAATCGTGATTAGAACTGATTTCGTATCTAAACGAGATGGGAAAAATCCATGAAGGAGGTCCAAATGATGACCTATCAATCCAGGCATGTTTTAAGAGACGAGAAATTGCCGCAAGTCAGGAGAGATTTGCTTGCGCGGATTATCGCCAAACTTAAATTACATAAAGCCATTGAAGGCATTTTTCTCGGGGGTTCGATTGCCTGCGATAATGAAGATTTATTTTCGGATATCGATTTGCGTATCGTTGTCTCCGAGGATCAGTTTGATGAATATGTCCGCAATAAACAACGACTGGCGTCCGAATTCGATGAGGTTTTATTTTTTGAAGAGATGAATCCGCTCGCATCCTATACGATTGCGCATTATGCCAATTTCATAAAGGTGGATCTGTTTATCTATACGTTTTTGCGTCTTCAACCTTCCATATGGCTTAAAGGCATCAAAATCGTGTTCGATCCTTCCGGAAGATTACAAGACCTTTTAAATTCGTCAGAGAAATTGACCTATCAAGTTTCCAAAGAAGAAGCCGAACAGTGGAGAGGAAAGGTTTTCGCCTATATTCATGAAGTGTACCGGAGAGTGTTGAGGGAGGAGTATTATTATGCACTGACCAGTATCAACTATTTGCGCTCGTTTATTGTGAACGGATGGAATATGGAGTCGGACCGACATTCCAATGCGGCTTGGGATTGGTCCAAGATTGAAGGAGCCCGCTCTCAATTGGAGCCCTGGCAATTATCGTTGTTGAGCAGTTGGATGTGCGGCCGGGATCAAGAGGAGATTATGAAAACCTTATATAGCATGATTCCGGAAATCAGAAGGCTTCACGGGGTATTGTGCGAAAAGACCGGTTTGGAACAAAATCAGGAGAAATTCGATCGAATCCTAAACCTGGTATTGTAAACTTCGGATTATAAAGGGGAAAATAAATGTGGTATAAGGAAATGCAGGTATGAAAATTTTGAGGGAGCATGGTGGCTTTATCAGGAAGTTTATGCTACATAAGCTGGTTTTGAACTGCGTGTTTTATTCGACTGCCCGCTTTCCGAAATGAGAATTATAGCTGAAAACGTATGGATTGACGAGCTCGATGAAAAGCAGCCTCAGCAGCGATAAACCTTTAACGCCGCACTCTTGCGGCGTCTTTTTATTGGCAACTGACAGAAATAAGAGTATCTTAATAATATTCAGAATAAGATTCGGACAAAACGGACGGTTGTTCACGAGGAGCGAGTGAGTGGTGAACCGGAAATGGTTTATCGGATTGGCCCGCGATCGGATGCGGAGGCTCAGCTTGCGCACGAAAATCTCGCTGATTTTTTTCGTGCTGATCGCTTTGCCTCTCGGTCTGCAAGGCAGTATCACTTATTACGATTATTCCGATTCAGTCGAGAGGCGGGCAGCCGACTACGCTGTACAGATCGTCGATCAGATCAATTTGAATGTGGATCGCACGCTGATGGAGATGCAAAGGCTTTCATTGATGCCGCTGTACGACCAGAAGGTGTTGGATATTTTGCTCCAGTATTCGCGCCCGCAATCGCGGACGTTAAGGCCGACGACCGAGGAGATGGAAAAAATGTCGTTGTACATTTCCGGTTCCGCTTACAACAGGCCGGAAGTGCGCGGCATTCAGATCATCGCCAACAACGGCTATGTTTTCTCCAATGTTGATCCTAACGTCATCCGGTTTTACGTCGATTACACGAGAGAAAGTTGGTTCGAGCGCGTCCGGGAAGGCGACGGCGGCTGGGTGGCGATACCCGCGCACCGTCCTTCTTATTACATGGACGGAGACGGACAGGATTATTTTTCGGTCGCCCGGCTTCTCCGGGAGCCGCTGACGAACGAACGGATCGGCCTGATTAAGATCGATTTGAAACGCAGCGTGTTCGAACGCATATTGGCGAACCTGAAATTCGAAAACGAGGGCAGTCTGTTCGTGGTTAACGCCGACAACGAACTCTTTTTCGAAATGACTGCGGATGCCGGAGTACCCGACAAAATGTGGTTGGAAGCTTCGTCCGACTTGCCGGACGGCAATGATGTGCGCCGAGTGGAAATCGGCGGCCAGCGATATCTGCGGGTGATAGACGCCTCCGCTTATTCGGGTCTGAAAGTGGTTCGTTTTATCCCGTTGGACGTGTTGCTGGAGGAGACGAAGAACTTGCGTGATTTTACGGTCTGGATTGCTGTGATCTGTCTGGCTCTGGCGTATGTGATGGCTTTGTATTTCTCCCACAAATTAAGCCGTCCGCTGGTTCGGTTGAAGAAAACGATGCTGCGGGTGGAGCAGGGACATTTCTCGGAGAGCGTCCCTGTCGAATCGCAGGATGAAATCGGTCAGTTAGGCCGGGGCTTTAACCGGATGATGGAGGAAATCAACCGGCTGGTCAACGAGGTGTATTTGCTCGGACTGAGAGAGAAAGAAGCGGAACTGGCGGCGTTGCAAAGTCGAATTCATCCGCATTTTATCTATAACACCTTGGAATCGATCAACATGCTGGCGATCGAGCGGCAAAACCACGATGTTTCCGATATGGTCACGGCGCTCGGAAAGCTGTTGCGGTACACGGTCGATCGCTACGACAGGCTCGTAAGGTTGGAAGAGGAATTGACATCGGTGCAATCGTACGTAAAAATCCAACAATTGCGTTACGGTGATCGGCTGCGGGTCATTTTCGACGTGGAGGAAGGTTTGAGCAATGTTTGGGTCCCGAAGCTGTTGTTTCAGCCTTTGGTCGAAAATGCGATTCAACACGGCATCGGCGACCGCGAGAGCGGCGGGACGGTCTGGATATCCGGCGTCCGTTTCGAAGATCAATTGATCTTGACCGTTAGCGATGACGGGCGGGGCTTAAACGAACAGGAAATCGGGAATTTGCGCCGCTCTCTGGAGGTTCCTCAGCCTGAAGGCGACGGACGGGGCGGACTTGCGCTGCGTAATATCGCTCAGCGCATCCGGCTGATGTACGGAGAACCGTACGGCCTCGATATCGACGGAAGCCCCGGGAGAGGGGCTGTCTTCACGATTACACTGCCGATCGAGCGGAGGGGACGTGAACATGTACCATCTGTTGTTGGTTGAAGACGAGGACGTAATCCGGCGCGGCATCCGCAGTCTGGTCGCTCAAGTGAGCAAAGAGTTTGTGGTGGCCGGAGAGGCGGCTCACGGACGGGAAGCGCTCGATTATTTGGATCGTGAATTACCCGATGCGGTGCTGACGGATATTCGCATGCGCGAAATGGACGGTTTGCAGTTGATCGGCAAAATCAGGGAACGGTATGCCGACATACCGATAGCCGTGATTAGCGGATACGGTGATTTTTCGTACGCGCAGCAGGCGATGCGTTACGGGGTAACCGACTACCTGCTTAAACCGATCGACCGCGTCGATCTGGCGACAGCCTTGCAGAAAATCCAAACCGTGGTGGAACGGCAGAAAGCCCAGCCTTATGTTGCGGGACCGGACACGGCCGCAAAGCCGGATAGCGGGGACTCGCCTGGAAGCGGCGTAACCCGCCGTCTGATCCGCAAAGTGCAACAGTATATCCATGCGCATCCCGAAGGCGATTTGCGGCTGCGAGTGCTCGCCGATCTCGCTCACGTCAATCCCGCGTATTTGAGTCAGCTTTTTAAAGCGGAGACGAATATGAACGTATCCGATTATATTGCGGCTGTCCGCATGGAGCGGGCGAAATATTTGCTGGGCCATACGGAACTGAGAGTGTACGACGTGGCCCGCCTGTCGGGGTATCAAAGCCCGAAACATTTTATGCTGGTGTTCAAGCAACAAGTCGGATGCACGCCAAGCGAATACCGGGAGCGCGCCGATTCGAAGCACAAGTTCTAAAAATATCGTACCAAACCTAAATGCCCGGACATTTTTGAACCGTCCGTCTCCCTCTTATACTGGACTTGTCGGGAAATCATCACACAAATCATCTTGCAGGAGGGGTTACGGATGAAAGAAACACGGACAGCCGCATCCGGGAAAGCGCTAACAAATCGGCTTCGCCAACCGTTGACCGCAGGGATCGTTCTTTCTCTGGCGCGCTGGCCGCAGCGTGCGGGGGCACGGCAACGGAATCGGGTTCAAGCAGTCCGTCCGGCGTCGCCAATGAAAACGTGGAATTGAAACTCATGACCTGGGGAAACCAGGCTCATCTGGATCTGTACAAGTCGCTTCTGGATCAATTCAAACAGTCTCATCCGAACATTACCGTTACGCTCGAATCGGTGCCGTATCCGGATTACCAGCAAAAGGTTTCCGTGCTGGCGGCGGGCAAGGAATTGCCTGACATCGCCTGGGCGGCGGAGCGGATGATTCCGCAGTTTATGGCAAACGGCATCTTGGCGGACGTATCCGACGTAGGGGGAGACGCGGCATTCCAAATGGACGATTTCATTCCGTCGACGCTCGATTTGTTCCGCAAAGACGGGAAACTGTACGGTCTGCCGTTTTCCACACCGCCCAGCGTTATGTTCTACAATCAAGATTTGTTCGAAAAAGCGGGTTTGCGGTCGCCGAACGAACTGGCCAAAGAGGGCAAGTGGACATGGGAAGAATTCGAGAAAGCGGCGAAGACGATCTCCAGCGGTTCGGGAGCAAATAAAGTGTATGGGGCCAACTTCTTCCGCGATTGGAAGACCTGGATTCTCCTCTCGTCGTATTCCTGGTCGTATGGCAGCGGCCCGTTCGATAAAGAGATGACCAAGTTCACATGGAACGACCCGTACGGAATCGCGACGATTGAAATGCTGCAGCGCATGATGTTTGCCGATCAGTCGCATCCGAAAGCAGGTGAGCAAGTCAGCTTCGAATCGGGCAAAATCGGAATGTTTTTCGATGTCTACAGTTACGTTTCCAAGGCGCGGACGATTACGGATTTCAAATGGAATATCGCCCCGATGCCGTCGGGCCCTCAAGGTTCCGTACCGATGTTGGGACAGGCGGGGTATGTGATATTCAAGGAAACGAAGCATCCCAAAGAGGCGAGGGAACTGCTCAAGTTTCTTGCCGGACAGCAAGGCATTCAGGCGACGTCCACCTTCTTCGTGCCGCCGCGCAAGACCGTGCTTAATTCCGATTCGTTCCTGAAGCAGCCGGGCAATCCCGCGCCGGAATTCATCAAGCAAGCGGTGATCGACGAGATGCCGAAGGCGCGGCTGCAGCCGGGACATGTGCAGTGGCAAAAAATCGACACCGAAATTCTGGCGGGCTTCGATCAATTGTTCGGCCAACTGGCCACTCCGGAACAAATTATGAAGACGTTGGAAGCGAAAGTGAATCCATTGTTGCAAAAATAACCAGAAGCGGCAGGTGACGGTTCGGCAACGAGCCGTTGCTTTGTCAGGAGGGATCGTTATGAACCGCTTTCGCGCATCTCTGCAAACCAAACCGCTCCAATTGTTCGTCAGCCTGCCGGCCAATGACCCGGCGCTCGCCAAGGCGGCGCTTGCCGAAGGGGCGGACGGACTAAAAGCGCATATCAACGTCGATCACCGCGCCAGCGGCCGGGCGTTTGGTCCGTTGGAACATGGCGAAACCGCGATCCGGGAAATTCGTTCCCTGTTCGACGGGCCGTTCGGCATCGTTCCCGGCGGTTCGCTCACCGATGTGAAACCTGAGGAGATCGACCGTCTCGCGGAGATCGGTATTGATTTTTACTCGATTTACGGCCACCATATGCCTGCGTTTCTGGTCAGGGACAGCCGGTTGGCGCGCACGTTCGCCGTTGACGCCGCCTTCGACATTCGCCTGGCTAATGCCGCCCGACCGCTCGGCATGGAGGCTGTGGAGGCGTCGGTCGTGCCGGGCGGCGAATACGGGACGCCTCTTTCCTTTGCCGATTTGCTCAAATACCGGACATTGGCCAACGTCTCCGAACTACCGTTGATCGTTCCGTCGCAGCGGCGTCTGGAACCGGAAGACGTGCCATCGCTGGCGGACTGCGGAGCGAGGGTGATCCTGATCGGCGCCGTTGTAACGGGAACCGGAGAAGATGGCATCCGGCGAGCGGTTTCCCGGTTCCGGGAAGCGATCGACCGGCTGGGAGGGAAGACCGATGGCGCGCGTTAACGCCGCGGCGGCAACCCGTGCGGACTCCGGTTTGGCGATTAAGGACGTCGATTCCGGCGTCAAAACTTCCGTTCCTGCGCCGGAAGCTTCCCCCAAACGCCGAAGAAGAAGCCCGATGTCTCGCGAGGCGAACATCGCCGGCTGGTTGTTCGTAAGCCCCATGGTGCTCGGATTTGCCGTGCTGCTGATCGCTCCGATGGTAATGGCCTTTTATATGAGTTTTACTGATTGGCCGCTGCTCGGCGAAGCGAAGTTCGTCGGGTTGGACAACTACCGGTCGCTTTTGGCCGATCCGGCGTTCTGGAACGTATTGGGGAACACCTTTTATTTTGCAGCCGGGCTGGTTCCTCTGAACATCGCGCTTGCGCTGGGGCTTGCCCTGCTGCTGGCGAAAAACAAGCCGGGTATGGGCGTGTTCCGCACCGCGATTTTCGTGCCGGTCGTTACGTCGCTGATTGTCTGGTCGATCGTCTGGAAGTACATGTTTGCCACGGATTCCGGATTTATCAATCAGATTCTGCAACTGCTCGGGATACAGGGCCCCGCGTGGTTGTATCATCCGAAGTTGGCGATGCCGGCGGTCATCGTAACCAGCGTGCTGAAAAACGTCGGTCTTAACATGGTGCTGTTTATCACCGCCTTGCAGCAGGTACCGTCCCATCTTTACGAATCGGCGCGCATCGACGGGGCCGGGCGGCCCAGAATGTTTTTCTCCGTGACGGTCCCGATGATTACGCCAACGATCTTTCTGACTGCGGTGATGACCGTAATCGGCTCCATGAAGGTATTCGGGCAAATCTACGTCATGACCCAGGGCGGCCCTGGCAACAGCACGAAGGTGCTCGTCTATTATATATGGGAAAAAGCATTTAAACTGTTTGAATTTGGATACGCTTCGGCGTTGGCCTTTATTCTGTTTTTCTTGATCCTGTTGTTTACGCTGGCGCAATGGCATCTGAGGAAAAGGTGGGTGTTCTATGAAAGCTAGCATGTTCGCTAACGCCGGGGGCGTCGGCCCGGCCGGGCGTTCGTTCCGGTTGTCCCCGCGGCCCGTTGCGGTTTTGCATTACTTCACGCTGACGGTCGTGTCCGCCGTTATGCTGATGCCGTTTCTGTGGATGATTTCGACGTCGCTCAAGGAACCCGCCAAAATCTTCGTGTTCCCGCCGGAATTGATCCCGTCGCCGGTGCGATGGGCCAATTACACGGAAGTGCTGACGACGATACCGTTCCAACTGTTTTATTGGAACAGCCTGTATATCGCCGCGGCCGTTACCGTGGGTACGGTGTTCTTCGCCTCTCTGGCCGGTTATGCGTTCGCCCGCATCCCGTTTGTCGGGAGCAGCGCCGTTTTTCTGCTGTTGCTCAGCACCATGATGATTCCGACGGAAGCGACGGCGATTCCGATGTTTCTGTTCATGCGCGAGATCGGCTGGATCAATACGCATTGGCCGTTGATCGTACTCCCGATTTTCGGCGCCGGAGGCGTATTCGGAGTGTTTGTGATGCGGCAATTTTTCCTTGGGACGCCGAAAGAGCTAGAAGAAGCGGCGATGATCGACGGATGTTCGCGGTTCAGAATTTACTGGAGCATGATGTTGCCTCTGGCCAAGCCGGCTGCGGCGACGCTGACCGTTTTCACTTTTTTGACCAGTTGGAACGACTTTTTCGACCCTCTTATTTTCATCAACGACCGTAAGCTGATGACGCTGCCGCTCGCGTTATCCTTGTTCACCGACGAAGCGGGCACGGCTTGGCATCATCTTATGAGTGCTTCCGTTATGGCGACGCTGCCGTTGTTGATCGTGTTTTTCCTGGCGCAGCGCCAGTTTATCGAAGGGATGGCCATGACCGGCATCAAGGAGTAAAGCGCGGTCCATCCGGAGGAGGATAACATTCGATGAAACGCAACATGGAAGCGGACGTGGTGGTGGTCGGCGGGGGGCCGGCAGGCATCAATGCCGCGATTGCGGCAGGCCGTCTGGGATGCCGTACGGTATTAATCGAAAGGTACGGATTTTTGGGCGGAATGTCAACGGCATCGCTGGTTTATCCGTGGATGACGTTCCATACCGAACGCGGGGAACAAGTGATCAAAGGCATCGCCCAAGAAATCGTCGATCGCCTGATGGAACGGGGGGGTTCGCCCGGCCATCTGCGCGATACCGTCGGATTCGTGCGCACGGTGACCCCGTACGACCCGGAAATCTATAAAGTATTGGCGATGGACATGCTGAAGGAAGCGGAAGTGAAGCTGCTGCTGCACAGTTTCGTGGATGCGGTTAACGTGGAAGGAGATCGAATCCGTTCCGTCGAGGTGACCGGCAAGTCCGGGCGTATCGAAGTGCGCGGGACAGCGTTTGTCGATACGTCGGGAGACGCCGACGTCGCTTATTTGGCCGGGGCTCCGACGCTTCAGGGGAGAGACGGGGACCGGCGCACCCAACCGATGACGATGAAATTCCGCATGCGCGGCGTAGACTTGGCCAAAGTGAAACAGTACATGTTGGAACATCCGGAGGAATTTTACCGGAAGACGCCGTTTGCCGAGTTGCCTTCGCTTCCGTTAACCGGGGTGCAAGGATTTTATTCGCAGTGGAGAGCTGCGGAATTGCCGATCAACCGCGACCAGGTTCTGTTTTTCACCGGCCCGGCCGAAGACGAGGTATTGGTCAATTGCACGCGGGTGCAAGGCCTAGACGGCACTGATGTGGAAGATTTGACGCTTGCCGAGGAAGAGGGGCGCAAACAGGTGCTGATGATGGCCGAGTTTCTGCGAAACGGCGTGCCCGGCTTCGAGAAGGCGTCGATTTCCTGCGTGGGGGCGCAGATTGGCGTACGCGAGACAAGGCGTATCGCCGGACTGTACGCGCTGACGATGGAGGATGTCGTCGCGGGCCGCCGGTTCGATGACGTCATTGCCCGCAGCGGCTACCCGATCGATATTCACGATCCGTCGGGCAGAGGAGTTACCGCCGCCTGGATCGAGGGGGACGGCGCTTACGACATACCGTACCGGTGCCTGGTGGCCCGGGGGATCACGAATTTGCTCGCAGCCGGCCGTTGCATCTCCACCTCCCACGAAGCACTGGCGACTACCCGCCTGACGCCGAGTTGCATGGCAACCGGCCAAGCTGCCGGCACTGCGGCGGCGCTCGCCTGCGCGCAGGGGGTCGATCCGGCGCAAGTGGACGTCCCTCTGCTGCAGGAGAAGCTGCGCCAGGCCGATGCCGTGCTGTAATTTCAATGGCATCGGATATCGTAATAGGAAAAGATCAATCGAGAGACCGTGAATCAAGAGATTCCGGTCTCTTTTCTTTATTCTCCACAAAACGTTAATGCGGGTTTGACTCGGCCTTGACAATCATGGACTAAAGTCAGACGTATTGAACTTTCATATATTTGCCGGACGTCTGAAGCGGGGTGGTCCCCTACATCTGAGAAATGAGGTAACAAGTTTTCCGTTTTATGGAGTTTATCTTACATCACATAGGGAGTGGAAGACGTTGAAACGATTGTGGGTGAAAAAATGGATTTCCGGCTGCATGGCATTCGGCTTGATGCTCAGCGCGGTTTTGCCGGCGGGAGCGGGGCATGCGGCCGCGGCGGACCCGCAGGCGGCGCCGGAGCTGTTTGTGACGGAGATAGGAATTGAATTTGAGCGATTATACGTTTATTGATGGGTATACGAAAACGCCGGGCAGCAACCTGACGTTTGAATTCAGCCCGGTTACGCTGCAGCCTCAGCAAACTCTCGTCTTTTGGTACAACAATAAAAACCGGTCCTTGCAAGAATTTAACGATTATTACGGCGTTTCTCTGACGGAATCGCAAGTCGTGAACGTAAGCGGCTTTCAGGGGTTTGCGAACGGCGGCGATCGCGGAGTCATTATCAAAAACAAACAAGGCGTCGAGATCGCCAGAGCCTCCTATCTGTCCGGAGATACCGCCGAAGATCAAGGCGTGCAGTACAAGCTGGCCGATTCGGGAATCGACGAGGCGATACTGCAGATTCTCGCTGCGCCTACGCCCGGAAGCGTAACTTCCGGTCAGGTGCCTTCCAGTCCGGTCATCCTGCCGGACATGCCGGCCAATCTCCCGCCGGTTGTGGTACATACGCCGGTGACAAGCGGCAATGCCGCGAACGATCTGGTCATCACCGCCGATATCAAGGACCCGGAAAGCACCGTGACGGATTCTACGTACGCGAACGAGAGCGTAACGGCGACGGTCTTTTACAAGCTGCCGTCGGATGCCGCGTATAAAACGGTGAGCATGGTCAAGACGTCCGATTCCGGTTATACGGGCATCATTCCCGAACGGGCGAGCCGCAGCAAGACGGGGGCATCACGGTTACACCCGTGCAAAAACCGGACGGCACCTTCGAAGTCGGCAAAGCGTCGATCGACGAAGCGCTCGCCCAAGGAAACGGAAATACGATACGCATCCGGCTCGCGACGCCTGACAGCCGTCCTCAAGCCCAGGTGGCCTTTGATGCGGACAGTCTGCGCAAGATCAAGCAAGCCGGCATGAACCTCAGGCTCGAAACGCACGACGTTTCCATTATCATCCCGGGAAGCTCGATCGCCTCGGAAGCGCTGAATGCGGTTCATGTCCAGTTCCGCGTAAATTCCGTGCCGTCCGCCGAAGCGGCAAGCGTCGAGAGCCGTTCCCTTCGGCAATATCCGGATCTCGCATCCACCGGAACGATTCTCTCGCTGGAACTGGATGCGATCGGAGAAAACGTACGAACATCCGTGCATCAGTTCGACGGTCCGATTACCGTCGAATGGACGCTGCCGCATCAGAAGCTGAATTCGATTCAACCGGATTACGCGGGAGTCTATTATGTCGACGGCCAGAACGCCCAATACGTCGGCGGAGAGTTCGGCGGCGGCAAAGTCACGTTCACAACGGATCATTTCTCTTATTACGCCGTGCTGGAGATGCATAAGGATTTCGCGGATCTGAAGGGGCACTGGGCCGAGACTTACGTGAGCAAGCTGGCGGCCAAGCATATTGTCAATGGCGTGGACGAGGAACATTTTGCCCCCGACCGGCCCATCACGAGAGCGGATTTGATCACGATGGCCGTCCGCTCGCTGGGATTCACGGAGCCGGAGTATGCGGAGGTCTTCAGCGACGTGAGCAAAGACAAGTATTACGCGGGATTCGTCTCCAAAGCCGCTGAAATCGGTTTGGCGGAAGGATATAACGGCCGATTCCGGCCGGAAGATTCGCTGACGCGGGAAGAAGCGGTGACGGTGCTGATGAGGCTGGCCGATTACCGGAACAAAGCTTGGCCCGGCGCCGATACGGCGGATTTTGCGGATCGCGGCGAAATTTCCGAATGGGCCAGGGAGCATGTGAAACGGGCCAAAGCGGCCGGAATCGTCGAAGGAAGAGGCGACAACCGGTTTGAGCCGAAAGCGAATGTCACGCGTTCGGAATTGGCCAAAATGCTTTACCTGACAATCAAATAACTTGGAAAGAAACGAACAAATCCCCTCACGGTCGTTACATCTTTTGACCGGAGGGGATTTTTCGCCGTTCGCGACCGGCTGCGCAGGGATCGGCGGCGGACGGATTCACAGCAGAACCTGCCGGTTAACGTATTTCTCGAAGTGTTCCGTCTTGATCAGGCGCATCGACTTCCCGGCGAGCAGCTCGCGTTCAGACACTTTCCACGTATGCGACAGGCGGTTGGCCCGGCGGATCGCGGCGAAATGGTACGGGGACGTGCCGGAGAGCTTGAACCCTTCGCGAAGGCACGCCTCCACAAACTTGACGTCCGAGCCTTGGCGCACACGGCTGAATTGGACTTTGCGCATCACGCGCTTGTGGAACATAATCGTCGCTCCGGCGATCCGGTTCCGGCCGGAATAGGGATGGAAGGCCCGCACTCTTAACGCCAGTACCTTCAGGTGGGGGAAATAAAAGAAAAACGAATGCTTGCCGACGAGGTCTGCTTTTTGCCGGGAGAACCGGCTCATCGCTTCGGGAATATAGGCGGGACCGTAATAATCGTCGTCGTCGAACTTGGCGATGTACGGGTATTTCGCCTGCTTGGCAGCGAAGTTCAGGCATTGCCCGAGCGAATTCCGCTCCGGGAGGCGGAAGACGCGCACGTTCGGATAACGGGCGGCGAACTTCCGGTAACGGCTGATTCGCATGCCCGATTTGTTCAGCACGATGATCAGTTCTTTGGGCTTCCATTTCTGCCGGGCGTAATTTCGGAAGACGTTGTCGATATAGGGGGGACGCATCGTTGCGGTCACGATCGTCACCCCGTTTTTTTCTGCGCTGTTCATAGATGCGCTCCTCTTCGGAAAAGGCTATGGCCTTCGGACACCGGACGTTTCCGTTCGCCTCTTCTCTCATATTCTATCCAATAAGCGTTGAGAGGGCGGGAGAAGGGGGACAACGGCTTGGGTACCAGCGATCGCGCGGCGGCCCATGCGGGGGCAAGCGTCATCGGTTTAGTCGGGCTCGGTTACGTCGGCCTGCCTCTGGCCGCCGCTTTTGTACGGGCGGGGCATCAAGTGATCGGGATCGATACGGACGAGACGAAGATTCGCAAGCTGAACGCAGGCATCAGCTACATCCCGGATGTGAACGGCTCGGTTGTCGGCCAAGCCGTCGAGGCGGGAATGCTGCGCGGGGCGACGGATTTCGCCGCGCTGGCCGTGGCCGACGCGATCGTCGTCTGCGTGCCGACGCCGCTCACGGAGGAGCGGACGCCGGATTTGTCGCATTTGAGCGACGCCTGCGAGCGGATAAGGCCTCATCTGAAGCCGGGCCAACTAATCGTCGTCGAAAGTTCGACGTTCCCCGGCACCACCACCGGGATCGTCCGGCCGATTCTGGAACAAGGAGGTTTGTCTGCCGGACGGGATTTTCACCTGGCGTATTCGCCGGAGAGGATCGATCCCGGAAACAAGCAATATGCGCTCCATCAGGTGCCCAAGCTGGTCAGCGGGGTAACGGCCGCTTGCCGGGCGAAAGCATCGGAGCTGTACGGCCAAGTGTTCGACCGGATCGTGCCGGTGCCGACCCCGGAGATCGCGGAGACGGCCAAGCTGCTGGAGAATTCGTTCCGGCTTGTCAATATCGCGTTTATCAATGAATTGGCGCTGGTTTGCGACAGGCTGAAGGTCGACATCTGGGAGGTGATCGCGGCGGCATCCACGAAGCCGTACGGTTTTATGCCTTTTTACCCGGGTCCGGGCATCGGCGGCCACTGCATTCCCGTCGATCCGCTCTACTTGCAGTGGAAGGCGAAAGAGGCCGGACTCGAAAGCAGCTTCATCGAGCTGTCCGGCCGAATCAACGCTTCCATGCCCGCTTATGTGGCGGCGGAAGTGCGGCGACTGTTGGCGCCCGGCACGACGCTGTCCGGGGCCCGGATTCTCGTATACGGCGTCACGTACAAGCGGGACGTGGCGGATCTGCGGGAATCGAGCGCCCTGGAGCTGATCCGGCTGCTGGTCGAGGAAGGCGCCGACGTCCGGTTCTGCGACCCGTTCGTCGCCTCGCTCCGATTGGCGTCCGGGCTGACGCTGACGGCGGTCGAGCCGACGGCGGAAGCGATCGCGGAAGCGGATTGCGTGATCGTGCATACCGATCATTCCGTCATGCCGGCGGAGAGAATCGCCGCCTGCGCGAAGCTGGTCTACGACACCCGCCATGCGATCGGCGGCCGGGGGACAGCCGCGCAAGTGGTCAAGCTGGGCGGCGGATCGGCCTAACGCAAGCGGGACGCCCGCGCCTCGGGATTGCGCTTGCGGTCCCCGGCGCTGCGATCCGGGAATGCGCTGCCGAAGTCGATAGCGACGCGGCCCGTCTTGCCGGCGATCCACGGCGCGAGGATCACCGCGTTGACCCCGCAGGACAGCAGCGCCAGATCGAATTTGCGGCGAGCGGCGTAGATCCGCTTCATCGCCAGGGGAAGCTCTCCGGCATCCTCAAGCCGGACCGTTTCCGTCACGCGGATCGCGCGGGACTGCCGCTCCAGCTTTTGGCGCAATCGGTCGGGGTCCCGGTTGACGATCAGAAGGCGTCTGTTGCGGATCGTCTTCCAGAACAGCCGCTTGCCCGGCATTTGCCTGTTGACGCAGGCATGACAGACCAGCTTCGGCTTCAAGCCGTAGTAACGGAAAACTTTGTCGGTCAGCGGCCGTTTGAGATAGGCGGGAGCTTTGATGATCCGGTCGCCGGGAGGAAGCACGCCGACGATCGTCGCTTGCCGGATCGCGCGCACCATCCGATCGCGCACTTGCAGATTGGGCAGCCGAACGCCCATAAGCCCTTGGTTCGCTTTGACGGCCCACGGCTGCTCCAGCACTTGCCGCATCGGCCAGACGGTATTTTGGGCAAGCACGATGTTCTCCCCGTCCCCGATCCGAACGAGCGAGAGCGGCCTTTTCCGTTTCAATGCCCGTCCGATCCTGTTCATCGTCCGGCGAAAATTCAAATAGGCTGCCATTCGCGCCCCTCCCTTGCGAATGCTTGTGATGCGAGTCGAATCATTATATGCTGCAACTGTCCGATGCGGATACTGCCCGGAACGGGCGGACGGGAACAACGGCGGGACCGGTTCCCGGCAAAATTTAAACGTGACAATCCGCCTCGCTAGGAGTATGTTTGAAGGAGACATCTATTGGAAGCGGACGGGAGGCGAACGGCTTGAAATTTATGGCTCCCTACATTCAAAAGCACGGGAAGCCATTTCTGGGCGCCGTCTTCTTTGTGCTCATCGAGGCGCTGTGCGACTTGTTTCAACCGACGATTATGGCCTTTATCATCGACAGGGGGATCGCCGAGCAGAGAATGGACGTCGTCCTGAAGCTGGGCGGCTTGATGCTTCTCGTTACGGCGGTGGGCGCGGCTTCGGCGGCGTCCCGCAACTTGATCGCGAGCCGCGTGTCCCAACGGTTCGGCGCGGAGCTTCGATCCGACCTGTTCAAGCATATCCAGTCCCTCGGATTTGCGAACATCGACCGCTTCGAAAGGGCTTCCCTGGTCACGCGGCTGACGAACGACGTCACGCAAGTGCAGAACTTCGTCAACGGACTTATGCGCATTTTCGTCAAGGCGCCGATGCTCGGCGTCGGCAGCTTGATTATGGCGGTCAGCTTGAGTCCCAAGCTGTCGATCGTGCCGGCCGTCATCGTGCCGATCGTCGCGCTGCTGGTTGCGCTGAACATGAAGCTCGGGTTTCCGCGGTTTCTGAGCGTCCAGCAGGCGCTGGACCGGTTAAACGGGGTTATGCGCGAATATTTGTCGGGCGTCCGCGTTGTGCGCGCGTTTAACCGCCACGATTACGAGGTGGAGAAGTTCGCCCGCGCCAACGACGAGTTTACCGGCCGCTCGGTTGCGGTGGCCCGCGTCATGGCCTTGTTCAATCCGGCGACGGTGCTGACCGTCAATCTGGGCATTCTGGCCGTTCTCGGCTTCGGCGGGCTGGGCGTCGACAGAGGCGCCATGCAGGTCGGCCATATCGTCGCCTTCATTAACTACATGACGCAGATTTTGTTTGCGCTGATGGTCGTCTCGATGGTCGTGAACATGTTCGTTCGGGCGAGAGCTTCGGCGGCCCGGATCGGGGAAGTGTTCGCGGAGCGCGATGCGATGTCCGCCGGACAAGCGGAAGAAGTCCGGGAACGGGCGGGGGAACGGGGAAGGATCGATTTCGAGGACGTGACGTTTTCGTATGCCGGCTCGCCGGGCGAACCCGTGCTTCGCCGCATCCATCTCACCGTTCTACCCGGCGAGACGGTCGGCATCATCGGCTCGACCGGTTCGGGGAAAAGCACCTTGATCGGGTTGATTCCCCGGTTGTACGACGCCGTATCCGGAACCGTCAAGGTAAACGGCATCGACGTTCGGCGAATCCGTCCGAGCCTGCTGCGCGAACGCATCGCCATCGTGCCGCAAAAAAGCGTGCTGTTCACCGGCACGATCGCCGACAATATCCGCTGGGGCCGCGACGAAGCGACCCGGGAGGAGATCGAGCAAGCCGCGAAAATGGCAGAAGCCCACTCCTTCATCACGGCTCTGCCGGAAGGCTACGAGACAAGGATCGGCCAGCGCGGCGTGAACTTGTCCGGGGGTCAGAAGCAGCGGATATCCATCGCGCGGGCGCTCGTCCGCCGGCCGGACATCCTGGTGCTCGACGACAGCACAAGCGCGGTCGACGCGCTGACGGAAGCGCGCATCAAGGAATCGATCCGCACCTATGCGAGAGGAATCACCTGCATTCTGATCGCCCAACGGATCTCGTCGATCATGGACGCGGACAAGATCGTGGTGATGGATCGGGGTTCGGTCGTCGGCGTCGGCACGCACGAGTCGCTGCTCGGGAACTGCGCCGTGTACCGGGAAATCTACCGTTCGCAGATGGGAAAGGAGGCGATCGGCGATGTCCGGACCCGATAAAAGAGACGCCGGAGCGAGGCCGATCGCCGATGCCGCCGGAGCGCCGATTCGTCCGTTGGGAGGTTTCGGCGGAGGGCATCCGGGCTCGCGCGGGCCTGTCGTCAAGCCGAAGCAGTTCGGCGCGTCGCTGAAGCGGCTGTGGCGGTATATCGGCGGCGAACGCAAGCTGCTGACGGCCGTATTTCTCTTTATCCTCATCAACTCCGCCATCACGCTGGGCACTCCCTATCTGATCGGGATCGCCGTCGACGCGATGTCTGGGGAAACGGTCGATTGGAGCGTGCTGCGGATCGTCCTGACGGCGCTGGCCGCCGCGTATATGGCGGATGGCGGGCTGGCGTTTCTCCAGAGCTGGCTGATGGCCGGCATCGCCCAGCGCATCGTGCGCAACATGCGGACGGCGCTGTTCGCCAAGCTCCAGCGCATGCCGCTCGGTTATTTCGATTCGAAGCCGCACGGCGAGGTGATGAGCCGGTTATCCAACGATATCGACAATGTCAGCCAGTCGATCTCCCAATCTTCCGCGCAGTTGATGAACGGAACGATCTCCATCGTCGGCTCGCTCGTTTTGATGGTGTGGCTGAGTCCCGTCCTGACGCTGGCGTCGCTGATCACCGTTCCGCTCGTCTATTCGCTCGCCCGCGGCATCACGCGGCGGACACGCGTGCTGTTCAAGGAGCAGCAAGCGCAGCTCGGCCGGTTGAACGGGCATATCGAGGAGACGATCTCCGGACTCGAAGCGGTCAAAGCGTTCAACCGGGAGTCGAAGGTGATCGAAGAATTCGAAGAAGTGAACAAAAAGCTGTTCGAGGTCGGATTAAAGGCGCAGATCGTGTCCGGCTTCCTGATGCCGATGCTGGGCGTCATCAACAATATCGGGTTCGCCGCCATCGCCATCGTGGGCGGAGTGCTGGCCGTCAGGGGAGACATCTCCGTCGGCGTCATCGCCAGCTTTATCGGCTATTCCCGCCAGTTCGTCCGGCCGCTGAACGATCTGGCGAATACGTACAACCTGCTGCAGTCCGGGATCGCGGGCGCCGAACGGGCCTTCGAGGTGCTGGACGAAGCGGAGGAGCCGGCGGACGGCGAGACCGCGACGGCGCTCGTGCAGCCGGAAGGCCGCGTCCGGTTCGACCGCGTCGGCTTCGGCTACCGCCCCGATGCGCCGATCCTGCGGAACGTCAGCTTCGAGGCCGCGCCCGGCAGCCGGGTGGCGCTCGTCGGTCCGACGGGAGCGGGCAAGACGACCATCGTGAATCTGCTGACGCGGTTCTACGACGTCAGCGAAGGGGCGATTTACCTCGACGGCCGGGACATCCGGACGTATACGCGGGAGAGCCTGCGGCGATGCTTCGGCATCGTGCTCCAGGATACGTATCTGTTCTCGGGCACGATCGCGGAGAACATCCGCTACGGCCGGCCGGAGGCGGGAGAGGAGGAGGTGCGGCGGGCGGCCGTCTTGGCCGGAGCGGACGAGTTCATCCGCAGGCTGCCGCACGGCTACGACACGATGCTGTCGGAGAGCGGCGGCAATCTGAGCCAGGGCCAGCGGCAACTGCTCGCCATCGCCCGCGTCATCTTGGCGGACAGCCCGATTCTGATTCTGGACGAAGCGACCAGCAGCATCGACACCCGGACGGAGCTGCGCATTCAGGAAGCGCTGCTCAAGCTGATGCAGGGCCGCACCTGCTTCATCATCGCGCACCGGCTGAACACGATCCGGGACGCGGACCAGATTCTCGTCATCGACAAGGGCGGCATCATCGAGGCGGGCACCCACGAGCAGCTCATGCGAACCGGCGGCTACTACAGCCGCATGTTTGAAAGCCAATTTAAACACGCTATCGCCGGCGAAATGGGGAGATGATCCGATGAACGCGCATGACGTCAAAAGGCTTGCGGACCGCATCCGCGACAATATCCACCGGGTGATGGTCGGGAAAACCGAAGTCGTCGACCACCTGCTAATCGCGCTGCTGTCGGGCGGCCACGTGCTGCTGGAGGATGTGCCGGGCACGGGAAAGACGCTGCTGGCGAAGACGCTGGCCCGGTCGGTTCAGTGCGCGTTCCGCCGGGTGCAGTTCACCCCGGACCTGCTGCCTTCGGATTTGACGGGGGTTCAGGCGTTCAACAAAAAGACGGAGGAATTCGAGTTCCGGCCGGGACCGCTGTTCGCCCATCTCGTTCTGGCGGACGAGATCAACCGGGCGACGCCGCGCACGCAATCCAGCCTGCTGGAGTGCATGGAGGAGCGGCAGATCAGCATCGACGGCACGACCCATAGCTTGCCGCAGCCGTTCATGGTGATCGCCACGCAGAATCCGGTGGACAATCAGGGCACGTTCCCGCTCCCGGAAGCGCAGTTGGACCGGTTTCTGCTGAAAATCGCGATGGGATATCCGTCCACGGAAGAGGGCGTCGCCATCCTCGACCGGTTCCGGACCGCCGATCCGCTGGCCGAGACGGAAGCCGTCGCCGAGCCGGACGAACTGGCCTCGGCGGCACGCGCGGTGTCCCAAGTCAAGGCGGAGCCCGATCTGCTCCGGTATATCGTGCGGCTGGCCGAGCAAAGCCGGAACCAACCGGAGCTTGCGCTCGGCATCAGCCCGAGGGCGACGCAAGCGCTGCTTCGCGCGGCCCAGGCCCGGGCGGCGATCGACGGCCGCGGCTTCGTCCTGCCCGACGATATCAAGGCGATGGCCAAGCCGGTGTGGGCGCACCGGATCGTGCTTCGCAACCGCCACCGCGCCGAGAACGGTCTGGCGGAGAAGGTCGTAGACGGCTTGCTCGCCGCCGTGCCCGTCCCGACCGAAGCGGCGATCGGCGCCGACTGAGGACGGTCCGATGCTGTGGATGATGATCGTCGCCGTGGCCGTGTCCTGGGCGCAAATGGCTCTGATCCACCGTTTCGGCAGCCGGAAGCTGTCCTACCGCCGCTTTTTTGTGACGGACCGCGTGTACGAGGGAGACCGCGCCGAGCTGGCGGAAATCATCGAGAACGCCAAACCGCTGCCGGTGCCGTGGGTGCGTTTCGAGACGAATGTGGACGCTTCGCTGCACTTCGATTCGATGCAGGAGGTGAATGTGAACAGGGGCGGGGAGCTGTTCCAATACCATAAAAGCCTGTTCAGCCTCCAGCCGTACACGCGAATCCGGCGCGTTCACGGTCTGACGTGCCGCCGCCGGGGAATCTTCCGGATGCAGTCCGTGGCCGTCACCTACGGAGATTTGCTCGGATTGCGCAGCAGCACCCGGTCTCTCCCGACGGAAGCGAAGCTGATCGTCTATCCGCGCCTGCTATCCGATGCGGAGCTGCCTCCATCGGCCGTGCGCCTGATGGGCGAGTTGACCGTTCGGCGCTGGATCGTGGAGGACCCGTTCGAGTTCGCGGGCATTCGTCCGTACCGGGACGGGGACCCGATGAACCGGATTCATTGGAAAGCCAGCTCGCGGCAGGAGGAATGGCTCGTCCACAAGCGGGACTATACCGCGGATTTGCGGCTGATGATGCTGCTGAACGTCGAAGTGTCGGAGGGGATGTGGCGGGATGTCAGCGATCCGGAGCGCATCGAGACGGGAATCCGCATCGCGGCCACATTGGCCACGCGTGTGACCGGAGCGGGTCTGGCGGTCGGCTTCGCCCACAACGCCGAACGGGACGGCGGGGAACCCGTCCGGCTGCAACCGGAGGCCGGCGTTATCGGCCGGGACGCCATCCTGGCCGAAATGGCCGGAATCGCGATGCGCTGCCGGCTGCCGTTCTACGAGATGCTTCGCGAGGAAGCGGATCTGGCGCTGGCTGCGCCCTCCCGCGACCGGACCGATTATGTGCTGGTGACGTGCGAAGTATCCGGGCAGATGTCGAGCCAGATCGACCGCCTCCGCCAAGCCGGCCACCGGGTGGAGGTGCTGGAAATCCCGCAAGCGACGCCGGAACGGGAGGGGATCGGACATGATACGGTTGCGGTTTGACCAAGCCGGACGAGCCGCCTTGTACGGAGCGCTGGAGCTGCTCGTGCTGCTGCCGTATGCCGTCTTTATCGACCGGTTGTCGGAGGCGGGACGCCCCCTGATCTTCTGCCTCCTCCTGCTGCTCTTGTCTTATACGGCCGCGTGGATGGGCGTCGTCTGGACGAAGCGCGTCTGGCCGGGCATCCTGCTCGGCATCATGGCCGGCGCTTTATCCAAGTTTTACGCCTTCGGGAACATGCCGTCGGGTCTGGTCTGGTTCGGCGCCGGGATCGTCATGGCGGCGCGGGGCGCGTTGTCCCGCGCGTACGCGGGCGAGGGATGGCTGCCGATCGCGGTGTACGCCGCCGGGATCGTCGGCTACGCAAGCGCCGCGATCGGCTTGGCTCTGCCGGTAGATCACTTCGGAGAGTATCGCCGCTGGATCGGATGGGCCGGCATGCTAAGCCTGATCCTGTTGTTCGCGGATCTGAACAACAAGGTGCTGCTGAACGAAGCCCTCTCGCGCTCGGAGAACGACCGGCCGTCGGTCTCGGTCCGGAAGGCGAACCGGCGATGGACGGCGCTGCTGCTCGCCGCCGTGTTCGGGATCGGCGCGCTGCGCCTGCTTCCGGAAGCGCTGCGCGAGCTGTGGCGCTGGCTGATCGGGCTGTGGCCCGAACGTATGCCGGCCGAAGAGCCTCCGCCGATGCCCGAGCGGACGCCGCAGCGGCAGGAGATGTTCCCGGCCGAGCCGGGAGAGCCGTTCTGGCTGTGGGTATGGCTTGAGCGTCTGATGTGGGCGGCGATGGTGGCGGCTGCCGTCGCCGCTCTGTTCTATCTCGGCCGGTGGTTATGGCGCACGGGGCTTCCGATGCTGGTTCGGTGGGTCAAGCGGCTGATCGCGAGATGGTTGCATCCGGTATCCGTCGAAGATGCCGGGCCAGGCTTCCGCGACGAGACGGAGAAGCTGGAAAGGCCCGAGCGGATCGGCCGGGCGTTCCGCTTCCTGAAGCGCCTGAGCGGTCGGGGCAAGCAGGGGCCGGCTACGAATGAGGAACGTCTGCGCGAAGTGTACGCGGACGCGGTCCGCCAAGCGAAGAGAAAGGGCTACGTTCACCAAGCCAGTCTGACGCCCCTGGAGACCGGCCGGTTGTGGCAGCGCGGCGGCATCCGGCTGAACGTGGCGGCCGATCGGCTCGTCCGTCTGTACAGCGAGGTTCGCTACGGCGGCCGCAAGGTGGCGGAAGAAGAGCTGGCGGATTTGCGCAAGGATGCGGCGGACCGGCGGTCATGAAGCGGGAGAACCGGATCGGCGTCGTCGGCGTCAACGGCGCGGGCAAATCGACGCTGATGGCGGCGCTCGCCGGCGAGATCGAGGCGGACGAAGGCCGGTTCCTGGAGCGGCTCTCGACGCATACGCTGTCCGTCGGGGACGGGCAAACGCGATTCAGCCTGAAGCCGTATTCGGAGAATCGCTTATAGGGAAGGGATGTTTTGACGCCTCGTGTCTATTGCACTATGATGATAATCATTCTCATATATTCATGGAGGTCAACCGCGTGATTCGTCGTTTTCTCGGTTACTACCGGCCGCACACGAAGCTGTTCGCCTTGGACTTCGGTTGCGCCGTGTTGGCCGCACTGTTGGAACTGGCCTTTCCCCTCGCGGTCAAATGGGTGATCGACGAACTGCTTCCGACGAGGGATTGGGAAATGATCGTGTGGGCCGCCGCCGGCCTGCTGTTTCTGTACGTCGTCAGTATGGGACTTCACTTTATCGTCTCGTACTGGGGGCATATGCTCGGCATCAATATCGAGACGGACATGCGCCAGCAAGCGTTCAATCATTTGCAAAAGCTGTCTTTCCGGTATTACGACAACACCAAAACCGGGCATTTGATGTCGCGAATCACCAACGACCTGTTCGATATCGGCGAATTGGCCCATCACGGGCCGGAAGACCTGTTTATCGCGCTGATGACGTTTGCCGGGGCGTTCGGTATCATGTGGACGGTCAACTGGGAGCTGGCGCTGATTACGTTCACCGTCATCCCGGTTTTGTCCGCGCTTATCGTGTATTTCAACAAAAAGCTCAGCGCCGCCGCCGGCCAAATGTTTTCCCGGATTGCGGACATCAACGCGCGTATCGAAGACAGCATCGCCGGTATTCGCGTCGTCAAGTCGTTCGCCAACGAAAAATTCGAGATGGAACGGTTCAGCCGGCGGAACGCCGCTTTCCGCAAGGCGAAGCTTCAGTCGTATCGGGCCATGTCCTTCAGCTTCTCGGGCATGTACATGATGACGAGATTAATCTCCCTGATCGTCCTGGTCTGCGGCGCCTGGTTCAGCTATGTGGGCGAACTGTCGTACGGGGCGCTGGTCGGATTCCTGCTGTACGTGAATATCTTCTTGAAGCCGATCGACAAGATCAGCGCGTTTATGGAGAGCTATCCGAAAGGAATGGCCGGGTTCCGCCGGTTCTGCGAGCTGCTGGACACGGAGCCGGACGTGAAGGACGCGCCGAATGCGATCGAGGCGCCTCCGCTGCGCGGTGATATCGAATTCCGCGGCGTCACATTCGGTTACGAGAATCACTCGCACGTGTTGCGCGGGATCCACTTGCGGATCTCCGCAGGAGAAACGGTCGCGCTTGTCGGTCCGTCGGGGGCCGGCAAATCAACCTTGTGCAACCTGATTCCAAGGTTCTACGAGATCGATGCGGGATCGATCACGATCGACGGCATCGACATCCGCCGGATGACGCAGCGATCGCTCCGCGCGCAGATCGGAATCGTGCAGCAGGACGTCTTCCTGTTTAACGGCACGATCCGCGAGAATATCGCCTACGGACGTTTGGACGCCACGGACGAGGAGATTATGGAGGCCGCCCGCAAAGCGCATCTGGAGTCGGTGATCGAATCGTTGCCGGATGGGCTGGACACGGTCATCGGGGAGCGGGGACTCAAGCTGTCGGGCGGCCAGCGGCAGCGTCTGGCGATCGCGCGCATGTTCCTGAAAAATCCGCCGATCCTGATTCTCGACGAGGCGACGTCCGCGCTCGACACGGAGACCGAAGCCATCATTCAGGAGGCGCTGGAGGAACTGGGCGAAGGACGGACAACGCTGGTCATCGCGCACCGGCTGGCCACCATCCGCCACGCGGACCGCATCCTCGTCGTCACCGAAGACGGAATCACCGAGCAGGGACGGCATGAGGAGCTGCTGGCGGCGGGCGGCGTGTATGCCCGTCTGCATCAGGCTCAGTTCGCCTGAAGACTGCCCCGGAGCATTCCTTGCGGAACGCTCGGGGTTTTTTCTTTTTCATCGAATCGGTTCCGTATGTCTCTTCCAAATCTGCTATACTGTTGGGTATCGGATGAACTTGACGTTACGGGAGGCTGGCGGCATGACGCCTATCAAGATGACGGATCGTTACGCTGCCGGCGACGGCCGGGTCCGCTCGTTCGAGCCGGTCGTCCGGCCGGATTCCCGCGTTCTGATCCTCGGCTCCATGCCGGGCGTGCAGTCCCTGGAGCGCAACCAATATTACGCCAATCCGCGGAATCAGTTTTGGACGCTGGTTTACGGCGCTTTCGGACGTACGCCTCATCCGGATTACGACGAGCGCATCCGGTTCGTGCTGGAGCATGGGATCGCTTTGTGGGACGTGCTTGCGGAGTGCGTGCGCCCGGGCAGTCTGGATTCCAGCATCCGGGAGGAGCGAACGCAGAATTTCGCGGCGTTTTACCGCCGGTATCCCGGTATACGGGCCGTCTTCTGCAACGGCTCCAAAGCGTACGATTCCTATAGGCGACAGGTCGGTCCGGACGACCGCCGCGTCTGCATCAAGCTTCCGTCCAGCAGTCCGACGCCGGGCAAATACAACAAATCGCTTGCGGACAAACAGCTCGAATGGAACGCGATCCGGCAGTGGGCCGAGCGGGGTTCTCCGTCACACAAGGGAGGGCTTTTATGATTAAAGCGGTGATCTTCGACTTTGACGGACTGATTATCGATACGGAAACCGCCTGGTATCAGGCGTTCAGCCGCGTATACGCCGATCACGGCGAGCAGCTCCCGCTGGAGCTGTTCGCCCAATGCATCGGGACGTTGGACGACGTCTTCGATCCTTACGTCGAGCTGGAGCGGCGGCTGGGCAAGACGATCGACCGGGATGCCCTCCGCAAGCGGGCCGGCGAGCTTCATGCGGAGATCATGGCCGATGCCGACCTGAGACCGGGCGTTCGCGATTACCTCGATGCGGCCCGGCAGCTCGGATTGGGGATCGCCCTCGCTTCCAGCTCCCCGCGCAGTTGGATCGATCCGTATCTGGAACGCTATCATCTGAAGCATTATTTTCATTCGCTGCATACGGGCGATACAGTGAAGCGCGTGAAGCCCGATCCCGAGCTGTACGTGCGGGCCCTGGATTCGCTGGGAGTGAGCGGCAACGAGGCCCTCGCGTTCGAGGATTCGGAGAATGGCCTGCGCGCCGCGCTTGGGGCGGGCTTGCGCTGCGTCGTCGTGCCGAACGAGGCGACGGCTCATCTGGCATTCGACGGGGCGAGCCTGAGGCTCGGTTCGATGGCGGAACTGCCGCTGGCGAAGGTGCTGGAAGCCGTCGCTTGATTCTCGGGACGGCGCATTGGGGCTTCCGATGACGGGGCAAGGGGAGGAGTAGCCGAGATGAAACGGAAAGTGGTTTTGGCCGGCGGCACCGGATTTATCGGGCGTTATCTGGAGAAGCAGTTCAGAGATAGAGGCGACGACGTCGTCCTCATCTCGAGAGACGAACGGCATATCCCCTGGGGAAGTCGGGAACGCATCGTCGAGGCGCTGGAGAACGCCGATCTGTTGATCAATCTGGCAGGCAGGTCCGTCGATTGCCGCTATTCGGAGAAAAACAAGCAAGAGATTTTGAGATCGCGGACCGAGACGACCGCCGCGCTGGGCAACGCTCTGCTGCGATGCGTGAACCCGCCTTCGTTATGGATCAATTCCAGTACGGCGACGATCTACCGCCACGCCGAGGATCGCCCGATGACGGAAGATACGGGCGAGATCGGATCGGGCTTCTCCGTGGAAGTGGCGAAGGCATGGGAGGGCGCTTTCTTTGCGTTCAATCCGCCCCGCACCAGACAAGCCGCCTTGCGCATCGCTATCGTGTTGGGTCCGGGCGGCGGCGTCATGAAGCCGCTCCGGAATCTCGTCCGCTTCGGACTCGGGGGCGCCCAAGGGCCGGGCAATCAGATGTTCAGTTGGATTCATCTAGAAGATTTGTACCGGATCATGCTGTTCATCCGCGAGAACGAGGAATTAAGCGGCGTGTTTAACGGCTCATCGCCGAACCCCGTCACCAACCGGGAACTGATGGCCCGGCTTCGGCAAGCGATGGGCGTAAGCGTCGGCCTGCCGTCTCCCAAGTGGCTGCTGGAGCTGGGGGCTATTCTGATCCGAACGGAGACGGAACTGGTGCTGAAGAGCCGCTGGGTTGTCCCCGACAGGCTGGAAAAGGCCGGTTTTCGCTTTCAATACGCGCATCTGGACGAGGCGCTGCGGTCGATCCTCCGGAACCGGTAATCATGCGGAACGATACGTCGGCGGAGACGATCAAAAACGTACGGAGAGGGTAAACGATGTTCAGTATTCAAGCAGATGAAGACATTCGGCTGTTTCTATTGGAAGAACGGCATGCGGAAGACGTGTTCCGGCTGACCGACAAAGACCGGGATTACTTGAGAGAGTGGCTGCCATGGGTGGATGGGACGACGAGTCCGGATCATACCCGGCAGTTTATCAAGGCCGGTCTGCAAGCTTTCGCCCGCAACAACGGATTCCAGTTGGGCATATCCTGCCGGAACCAATTGGCGGGATGCATCGGATTGCACTTCATCGACTGGCCGAACCGGAAGACGTCGATCGGTTACTGGCTGGGGTCGGATTTCCAGGGACGCGGCATAATGACGCGAGCCTGCTCCGCCCTCATCGATTATTTGTTCCGGGACTTGGACTTGAACCGGGTGGAAATCCGGGCGGCCGCGCAAAATGCGAAAAGCCGCGCCATTCCCGAACGATTGGGCTTCGTGAACGAAGGGACCGTCAGACAAGCGGAATGGCTGTACGACCGTTTCGTGGATCATGTCGTCTACGGCCTGATTCGGGACGACCGCCGCTGAAGCAGGACGGACAAAGCAAAGCGAAAGGAGGGATCACCCGGATGGCCTACGCCCGATTGTTTCGGCCGGACGAATTGGAGGACTTGCTGAAGCTGTATGCCTATCTGCACCCGGACGATCCGGAGCTGCCGATAACCGAGGCGTTGCGCAAGCATTGGCAGGAGATTTTGAACGACGACAGCATCCGGATGATTGCGGTTGAACATGAAGGCGTGATTGTCGCTTCTTGCATGCTCGTTGTTGTGAAAAATTTGACGCGATCCGCACGGCCGTATGCCTTGATTGAAAACGTAGTGACCCATGGCGAGTACCGGAAGCGAGGGTTCGGCCGGATGGCGCTGGAGAAAGCGCTGGAGATCGCGAAGGACAAAGGCTGCTACAAGGTCATGCTGATGACCGGGTCCCGGCAGGAAGAGGTTCACCGGTTTTATGAGAGGACGGGCTTCGTAAAAGGGAAGAAAACGGGGTTTATCATCAACTTCGATCATTAGAGCGAGAGGAAGACGACCGATGAATCCACCGAAACATATCGTGTCCGCGGCGGCATTTTTCAAAATGGGCGCAAATCCATCCGGGCATCGCGGAGGATAATGAAAAGCGGCAGGTTTTAACCCAGGCGAAGGGATCGCGCCGAGAGGAGAGGCAGCTTATGGGGAAAGAGACAATCTCGCCTAAACGAATCCTGGTCGTGACCGCCGTCGAAGCCGAGAGGGAGGCGGTATGGCGGGGGGTGGAAGGAGACCCCCGCTTCTATGTCGCCGCGGGCGGGGCAGGCCCCGCGGCTGCGGCCGCGTTCGCCGCCAGAGAACTGGCCGCGGGGGAGTACGGCCTCGTCGTCAGCGCGGGGATCGGCGGCGGATTCCCGGACCGGGCCCCGGTCGGGGCGGTCGTCGTGGCCAGCGAGATCGTCGCGGCCGATCTGGGAGCGGAGTCGCCGGAAGGTTTCATCGGCATCGACGAGTTGGGCTTCGGCATCGGCCGCGTGCGGCCGCCCGAAGGACTCGCGGATGAGCTGGCCGCCGCGATGAGGGAGTCCGGCATCGAGGCGCTGGCGGGTCCGGTGCTTACCGTCGCGACGGCGACCGGCACGGCGGAAACCGCGAGGAAGTTGGCGGAGCGGGTCGAGGGAGCCGCCGCCGAAGCGATGGAAGGCTTCGGCGTCGCGGCGGCGGCCCGCCTGTTCGGGCGGCCGGTCATGGAAATACGCGGCATATCGAATGCGGTCGGACCGCGCGACCGCGCGGCCTGGCGGATCGGAGACGCGCTGAAAGCGCTGGAGGCCGCCGGCCGAACCTTGAAGGAGTGGTTCAGGTGAAAATCGCTTATTCGCCGTGTCCGAACGACACGTTTGTCTTTCACGCATGGGCTCACGGGCTGATCGAAGGAGCGCCGAAGCTCGACGTCACGTATGCCGACATCGATATTACGAACAATCTGGCGACGCGTCCGAACGATCTCGACATTCTGAAAATTTCGTACGCGGCGTTGCCTTGGGTTCTGAAGGAGTATGCGCTGCTTCCGTGCGGCGGCGCGTTGGGCAGAGGCTGCGGGCCGCTGGTGCTGACGGCCGGCGGATCGTCTGATCCGGCCGTTCTGTCCGGCAAACGGGTTGCGGTGCCGAGCGAAAGGTCCACGGCGTATTTGCTGTTCCGCTTATGGGCGGCTCAACAGGTGCCCGGAGGCGTCGGGGAGATCGTTGTCCTCCCGTTCCACGAGATTATGCCGGCGGTGCGGGACGGGCGGGTTGACGCGGGACTGGTCATTCACGAGGCCCGGTTCACGTACCCTTCATACGGCCTGACGCTGCTGGCGGATATGGGCAGTTGGTGGGAAGAAGACACCGGACTGCCGATTCCGCTCGGCGCCATCATCGCCAAGCGGTCGCTGGACTTGGAACGCATCGCGGGATGGGTCCGGGCATCGGTCGAATACGCGTGGGCCCATCCCGAAGCTTCCCGCGATTACGTCATGCGGCACGCCCAGGAGATGGACCCGTCCGTTGCGAAGTCGCATATCGAGCTGTATGTGAATGCCTATACGGCGAATCTCGGCGAAAGCGGCTATGCGGCGGTGGAGGCGCTGCTGGGCCGGGCGGCCGCGGAAGGATTGGTGCCGCCGGTGGAAGCTTCGGCGCTGCGGCTTCGCTAGAACGGGCAGCAGGTTGCCGGCGGGGATGATGCCGCGCGCCGCAACGGATTTTCCGGCCGCTCGCGGCTGCCGTCCGGGTCGGGGAGACTGGCCGCAACGAGAAAAAATGCCGCTGCATTTGTCGAAAGGGCCCAATCGGCCGCGCAAGGGAGCTTCCAGCGAGAAAAAATGAGGATACGGCGCGGAGAAAAGGGGATTCGACAAATGCAGTTATATTTTTTGCGGTTGCGTCCTCCATGCTTGCGCCGAGGATAGTCTCGCGCGAAAGACTGGCTTTCCAAGCAACGCATCGGATTTGGGATGCAGGAGAGCAAACCTTTGCGCCCCTCCGGAGGCGCGACAGTCCGAAAATCCGGATATCGCGGCGCTCGTCAAGGGCCCTGCCTTATATCGGCAAACGGCGCTACGTCCCTGGAGCAAGGACGTAGCGCCGTTTTATCCTTTGTGTCAAGGCACTTACAGCTTCCCGGCGTATGTGACGATCTCGTCGACCAGCATCTTGGCGGAAATAATGCCGCCGGACAAGTTCCAGATCACTTCGTCCACCTTAAACGCCATGTTGTTCTTGGCGACGTTCAAGCCGGCGAACAGCGGATCGCTGAACCAGGCCTCCTGGTTTTTCGTGCCGCCCTTATCCGCATCGTAATCGGCATTGAAGTAGAACATGATATCGCCGTCCATGTCGGCAATCCGTTCCTTCGTGATGACTTCCATGAACTGATCCTTGTCCTGGGCCGGCGGTCGGGCGAATCCGAGGTCGCTCAGAATGACGCCTGCGAACGTATCCTTCTGGTAAATCCGCACAGCTTGCGGCAGGAAGCGGACGACGGACACCTGTTTGGACAGCTTGTCGCCAAGCTTGGACTTGGCTTCCTGAATTTTCTCATTGTACGCGGCCATCGCCTTGTCGCCTTCGGCTTTTTTACCCAGCGCTTCGGCGTACAGGTTGAAGTTGACCTTCCATTTCTTGTGTGACGAACCGACGTTCAGGGCGATGCCGGCAGCGGTGTCCGCCCTTTTTTAATGAAGAAATATTTATAAGCATTATGCGTATTAATTATAAGAAAGATCTATAAGTAAGCGTTCACAAAACAAGCTGCAAACGTGATACATTGATGAAGTAGAGATTTGATAGTTTCTCATATAGAGGAAGGGGAAGGGGATGGGGTATGGTCACGCTGCCGAAGGTCAACGATCTCGGATTTTTCGAGATTAGGCTAGAGTCGATTGGCGGACTCGGCGCAAATCTCGCCGGCAAGATGCTTGCGGAAGCGGGCGTCGTCGGCGTCGGTTTAAACGGCGTCAGTTTTTCCTCGTACGGCTCCGAGAAGAAAGGCTCCCCAGTTAAAGCCCACATTCGTTTCTGTCATCCCGAGACCCACATCCGAGACACCTCTCCGGTAGAAAGGCCGCATGTCGTCGGCATCTTCCACGAAGCGCTGCACAAAACGGTAAATGTCATCAGCGGCATTTACGCCGACAGCCTGGTGCTGGTCAATTCCGCGAAATCTCCCGAGCAGTTGAAGTCGCTGCTGAAGCTGACCGGCGGCACGATTGCCGTCGTCGATGCGGTCGGCATCGCGCTGGAGGAGAAAAACCGGGTCAATATGGCCATGCTGGGCGCCTTGTTCCGGCTGTGCGACTTTCTCGACCCGGAAGCGATGAAGGCGGTCATCCGCAAATCGCTGGAGAAAAAATACCCGAACGCCGTCCAACCGGCGATCCGTACGTTCGAGCGCGGCTACAGCGAAGTCCGATTCCAGACCTTCGAGCTTCCCGAAGGCGCGGCGATGCCCGAGTACGTCCGTTACGACACGCCGGTGCTCGGCTACGAGACGCAGCCGATCGGCGGAACCGTCACGAATCCCGGCAACAGCGTGCTGAAGGATCTCAGCATATCCCGCGCGGGCATGATGCCCGACTTCGACGACGAGAAATGCATCCATTGCGCGGCTTGCGACAACGTCTGTCCGGATTTCTGCTTCGTCTGGGAAGAGAAGCCGGACAAGAAGGGCCGGCCGCAAATGTTCCTGCAGGGCATCGATTACCAATATTGCAAAGGATGCCTGAAGTGCGTGCAGGCTTGTCCGACTGAAGCGTTGTCCAGCCTGCGCGAAGCGGACGGATACGCGGATTCCCGCCGTGTTCCGCACCGGTTCGACTGGGCGCAGCCTAGCGCGTGAGGCAAGGGCGATCCCTCGGGCGAAGCTGCGGGCCCGCGGGCGAATCCATTGCCGACAACGGATAAGGAGGGTGTAAAGACGTGGCGATCGAGATGAACAAGGAAGTGAAGCCGGGCAGGGTCGAGCAGCGCATCGTCTATGAGTCCGGCAACGAAATGGCCGCTTATGCGGCCCATCAGATCAATTATCATATCATGGGATATTTTCCGATCTCGCCATCGACGGAGGTGGCGCAGTTCCTCGATCTGATGAAAGCGAACGGGCAGCACGACATCGTGCTGATCCCCGCGGACGGCGAGCACGGCTCCGCGGGTGTCTGCTACGGCGCGTCGACGGCGGGCGGACGCGTGTTTAACGCGACCAGCGCCAACGGATACCTGTATATGCTGGAGCAGATGCCGGTCCAGTCCGGCACCCGCTTTCCGATGGTGATGAACCTGGTCTGCCGTTCCGTATCCGGCCCGCTGGATATTCACGGCGATCATTCGGACTTGTATTACGCGCTGAACACGGGCTGGCCGATCCTGATGTGCCGCGATCCGCAAGCCGTCTACGACATGAACATCATGGCGCTGAAGCTGGCGGAGGACCCCGAGGTTCGGCTGCCGGTGCTGGTCGCGTCGGACGGCTACTTCACGTCCCACCAGAAGCGCCGCGTGCAGACGTTCGCGAAGCGGGAGGACGTGCAGAAGTTCATCGGCGAACCGCCGCGGGGCTTCCCCGATACGCTGGACCGCAACAATCCGGTGACCGTCGGACCGTATATGAATGAACCCGATTATATCAACAACTGCTATCAGCAGTCGGTGGCGATGTACAACGCCGAAGCCGTCTACGACCGCATCCGCAAGGAGTACGCCGAGTTGACCGGCAGGGACTACCCGATCCTCGATCTGTACCGGATGGAGGACGCCGAGGTCGCGGTATTCCTCATGAATTCGGCGTCGGAGATCATCAAGGACGTCGTCGATCAGCTTCGGGCCCAAGGCATCAAAGCCGGCTCGATCGCGCCGAACATGATCCGGCCGTTCCCGCAGAAGCGGATCGCCGACGCGCTGCGCGGCGTCAAGGCGGTGACGGTCGGCGACCGCGCCGATTCGTACGGCGGTCACGGAGGCAACATGGTCAACGAGATCAAAGCGGCGCTGTTTACGCACGGCAACCGGGACACGATGGTGATCAGCCGGATATACGGGCTCGGCGGCAAAGACTTCTATGCGGAGGACGGGCACAACTTTTTCCGGTTCGCGCTGGACGCGGTGGAGAAAGGCTACGTCGAAAAGCCGTTCGATTACTACGGCCATACCCCCGGGGACCCGGCCAAAAAACCGCAGCGCGTGCTGAACCCGATGAAATACGAGGATTTGAAGACGGGACTCATTACGGTGAAGCCGGATGAAACGACAGGCAAGCTGAATGTCCGGATTCCGCCGCTGCGCAGTCTGACCAAAAAGCCGAAGCGGATTGCGCCGGGCCACGGCGCTTGTCCGGGCTGCGGCATCTTCTCCGGGCTGGAGTTGTTCTTTAAGGGCATCGAGGGCGATATCGTGGCGTTGTTCCATACCGGCTGCGCCATGGTCGTGACGACCGGGTACCCGTATTCGGCGCATAAGGCGACCTATATCCACAATTTGTTCCAGAACGGCGCCGCGACGCTGTCGGGGGTCGTGGAGATGTTCTGGGAGCGCAAGCGCAGAGGGGAACTCCAGCATCTGAACCTGCCGGACGACTTCACGTTCGTGATGGTGACGGGCGACGGCGGCATGGACATCGGCATGGGACCGGCCATCGGG
This sequence comes from Paenibacillus thermoaerophilus, assembly GCF_005938195.1. Lineage (GTDB taxonomy): Bacteria > Bacillota > Bacilli > Paenibacillales > Reconciliibacillaceae > Paenibacillus_W > Paenibacillus_W thermoaerophilus. The sequence continues at coordinate 189,376 of NZ_VCQZ01000002.1, read as the reverse complement.
GCGGCGCTCCGCAACCACAAGATGATTATTCTCGAATACGACAACGAAGGCTACATGAATACGGGAGCGCAGTTGTCGTACTCGACGCCGCTCGGCCACCGCACGTCCACGTCCAATGTCGGTTCGAAGCAGGCGGGCAAAGTGTTCCATCATAAAGACACCGCGCAGATTATGGCGGCGACGAACATCCCCTACGTGTTCACGGGCTCCGAAGCGTACCCGGGCGATCTCGTCAAGAAGGCAGCCAAAGCCCAATGGTACGCGCAGAACGAGGGGCTCGTCTACGGCAAAATCCTGATCACGTGCCCGCTCAACTGGCTGTCGGAGGATCAGGAGGGGACAAACATCGTCGATGCCGCGGTCAACTCGTGTTTCTTCCCGCTCTACGAGGTGGAGAGGGGCATCACGACGATCACGTACAATCCGGAGGAGAAGAACAAACGGATTTCGGTCGCGGAATGGCTGTCGACGATGGGCAAAACGAAGCATCTGACAAAGCCGGAAAACGCGGAGGCGCTGCAGGCGTTCGCGGACGAGGTGGAACGCCGCTGGAACGTGCTGAAGGCGAAGCACGAGAGCCCTTATCTGTAAACAGGAAACGGAGCGCAAACGCAAAACGGGACGTTCTCCATCAGGGAGACGTCCCGTTTTGCACGGACAGCTTGTACACGGGCGAACGGTACAGCTCGTTCTTTTTGTCGTCGAGCACGCGAACCTGCAAATCCGCTTGCTCGGACTGCTTCAACTGCTTGGCGCTCAGCACGGCGGTCAAGACGCCGTCGTCGTTTTTCCATTTGGGCGGCGTGTCGACCGGGCCGATGGACGGCTTCCAGACGGTCGGCAGCGGCTTGCCGTTCAGCAGCAGCTCGCAGCCGAGGCCGAAATGATTGCCCGTTACCGTCAGCGTGACTTCGCCGGACGGTCCCCGCTTCTCCTCGAGCGCCGCTCCGGTAATCGCCAGATCGGGGTAGCCGTGAACGTAGGAGGCGAGCATCTCGTCGATTGCGGGGCCCTTGAGCTCGTCCAACCGGTGCGATAACCGTTCCTCCAATTCCTTCAGCCGCGGATCGTCGGGGGACAAGCCCGCGTCGGCCGGTCTTCGGGGAACGGCGGGCAGCTCCTCGCCGAACTTCTTCAGAAAAGCCGTATACTCCGATTGCGGCAGCTTCGCCCGATCGAGCAGCTCCGGCAGCAGCAGGTACGAATTGACGAACAGGTCCTTTTTCTCCACCGGCAAATAATTGTCCCAGATGACGAACGGCGTCGTATACATCTTGCGCCATTCCTCCGGGTCGTTCTCGCTCAAATACCCGGTCTGGCGGTAGATCAGGTAATCTTTCTCCAGCGCGGGCTGATGATCCCCGAAGAACAACAGCAGCGTCGGTTCCCCGCTTTGCGAGAAATAGCCGACAAGCTCCTGCAGGGCGGCGTCCGCGCCGCTGAGGCCCTGGGCCAGCGTCTCCAGAATGCCGACGGACGCAGCCGGCAGCTTGGCCTCCACGCGGAACGGGTTCGGCTGTTCGAATTTGCCCGGGTAGAAATGATAGTGATTTTCCATCGTATTGGCAAAAATGAGATCCGGACCCGGCGATTCTTGGGTTTCCTCGATGATCTTGCGCACGACCGAACGGTCGGCGAGATACGGGCCGGAGTAGTCCGGCGGGAAAAATTCCATGCTGATGAACTGCGAAAACCCGAGATACGCGTAGACGCGGCTGCTGTTCTCGTGATGATGAAAGAACGGGCTGATGGCCGTCGTCCGGTAGCCCTCGCGGCTGGCCATCCAGGCGATGGAATCGATTGGATGATCGATATGCTTGCCGTACATCATCTCGTATTCGGAATAACCCCGAACCGGGTTGCCGGTCAGCACCTCGTACTCCACGTTGGCGGTTCCCCCGCCGTGCTGGGGCGTGAGCATCCAGCCCCCGGTAAACGATTCCCGCAGTTGGCGGAAAAACGGGATGGGGTCGCGGTTGTACCGGACGCCCGGCAGCAGCGTCGGGTCCCAGAACGCTTCGCTGAGCAGGATGACGATATTCGGGCGGACCCGGTCGGCCTCAGGCGTCTTGATCCGGGCGGTGACCGCGTCCGGTTCCGGCATGACGCGTTCGGCGGCGGCCGGCCCGGGCGCGAACCGCCCGTGCGGGAACGACAGGGAGAACAGGACGACCGCCGCGACGGCATACGGTCTCCAAGCTATCCATTTTCGGAATAGGCGTCGCACAAGACTTCAAACCTCTCGGAATGATAATGGTCCACGCATGCAAGCCGGACCTTGGGCTAATCCTCATCATACGGCTGCCGTACCGAATTGTAAATAGAAAACGCGCCCGGCATGGCGCATTCCCTTCGCGGTCGGATATCCCTCCGGTGCGCCCGTTTCGGTTCATTTTCATCAGAAAACCAGAACCATCGGCCAAGCATGGACATACAATTTAAACAGAGAGAGCTCGTACGAGTGTCTCGGTTCGGGCAGGAGGGAGGGAATATCTTTGAGTTTTTTGGAAAACGATTCGGACGCCATCTTCCTCGTTCTCTTTATTATTCTGGTTATCGTTCTGGCGAGTTTCCTGTAAGCGGAGAACCCATCGGGCAACAAAGCAAGAGCCGGAATGCGCGAACGCCTCCGGCTCTTGTCCTTTTTTCATTTGTCCCCGCGGTCGACGTGTCCCCTGGGCGAATCCTGCTTGTCGTTCCGGACGTTTCCCTCGCGCATCTCTTCGTCGTAACGGACCTCGACCTGTTTCCATTCCGTCGTTCCCAGCATCGGGTCGGCCGGAAATATGTCGCCCCGCCTGAATGCTTCCAGACGGCCCCATTCATTGGCGTAGACGCCGTCCGATTCGACGGGTTCGCCCGACTGGGGGTCCATCCGTTTGTCTTCGGCCATCGCAGGCACCATCCTTCCTCCATCAAAGATGAGGTTGCCGGATTAGGTTGCCCGCGGCAACGGCAATCCATCCCGTTGCGGTCAAGGACGGCGATTATTCGAAGGTGCGTTCCAGCATCTCGGCGGCATGGCGGAACCGCACCAACGAGCGCTGGTCGAGCGGCTGGCGGTAATAGCCGCACAGCTCCCGGAACGGCTCGCTGCGGATCATCCGGTGAAACGAGAGCCGGGGCGGGCCGTATTGACCCATATTCAGGACGCGGATAAAATGCCGGAGACGAGGGTCCTTGATCGGACGGGGGCGGGCTTGCTGCACGAATCTCTCAACTCCACTGGGCCAAAAAGATGGATGTTAGTTAGTATTGCATATGAACCGCAAACTATACGTGTGAGCACAATTCCGGTCCGGACAAACCTCCGGGGCCGAATTGAGGAGAATGCCCTCCTTCAATTGACGAGATAGCTTTTTTGCGGCATGATGGGAGAGACCGCATCTTTTGACGGAGGAATCGACATGACAGTCGAAGAGATGTTGAGGGACATGTCCGTCCGCGGCCTGCGGATTACGGAACAGAGACGCACGCTGTCGAAGTTGTTTGTCGACGCGGAGGGATATTTGACGCCGAAAGACGTATACGAGTATATGAATAAATCGTACCCGGGCCTGAGCTTCGATACGGTGTACCGCAATTTGCGCGTGCTGCACGAATTGGGAATTTTGGAACAATTCGTGTTCGAGGATGGGATCAAGTTCAGGGTCCGCTGCCAAGACGATCACCACCATCATCATCTGATCTGTCTCGGCTGCGATCGCATCGAACCGATCCGCTACTGCCCGATGACGGGAGTCGAGGGCATTCCGGACGATTTTGAAGTCGTTCGCCACAAGTTCGAGGTGTTCGGGTATTGCAGCCAATGCCGCCGGGAGGGAGAGAGCGATGGCTGAGCCGTCCCGAAGCGGCGATTGGGGCAAGAGGCTGATGAAAGCGCCGGTGCACGCGTACCGGAGATGGATCTCTCCGCTGAAGCCGCCGACTTGCCGGTTTTATCCGACCTGCTCGCAATACGCGCTCGAAGCGATCGAGATTCACGGGCCGCTGCGCGGAGGATGGCTGACCATCCGCCGCATCTGCCGGTGCCATCCGTTCCATCCGGGCGGGATCGACAAAGTGCCTCCCCGCGAGAGTTCGTGAGCGGAGCGGCCGGCCTGGTTCGACTTGACTTTCATCGCCGGCTTTCGGTATGATGGAGGTAACATATGGTGTTCACCGACGAACGGATGAGTAGACGGATAGGCGCTTCTTCACAGAGAGCCGGGGTAGCTGCAAACCGGTAGAAGCGGGCTGTCGAACATGGTCCGGGAGGTTCGGCCGGCGAGCGGGCCGCGCTCCGCGAAGGGCGCAAGCGGCGACGAACCGGCTGCGCGGGAGTCCGGCGTTAACGGATTCGGCCGATCGGCGCGTTTGCGCCTTCAGGCTGGCGGAGCGCCGCTGCGGCATATGCCGGAGCGGAACTTGGGTGGTACCGCGGAAGCTTCAGGCTCCCGTCCCAATATAGGGACGGGAGCCTTTGCGCATTCTGGAAGCAGGAAAAAGAGAGGAAGGGCTGACAATGAGCGACCAACGCAAAACATTTTACCTCACGACGCCGATCTATTACCCCAGCGACAAGCTGCACATCGGACATGCGTACACGACGGTGGCGGGCGACGCCATGGCGAGGTACAAGCGGCTGCGCGGCTACGACGTCATGTATTTGACGGGCACGGACGAGCACGGGCAGAAAATCGAAGAAAAAGCGCAGGAGAAAGGCTTGACTCCGCAGGCGTTCGTCGACGGGATCGTGGCGGGCATTAAGGAATTGTGGCGCCGGCTCGACATTTCCTACGACGATTTTATCCGCACGACGGAGGAGCGCCACAAGAAAGTCGTTGCCGATATTTTCGAGCGGCTGCTGGCGCAGGGCGACATTTATCTGGGCGAATATGAAGGCTGGTACTGTACGCCGTGCGAATCCTATCACCTCGAACGGCACCTTGTCAACGGGAACTGCCCGGATTGCGGACGGCCGGTGAAGCTGGTGAGGGAGGAAAGCTATTTCTTCCGGATGAGCCGTTACGTCGACCGGCTGCTGCAATATTATGAGGAGAATCCGGAGTTCATCCAGCCGGAATCCCGCCGCAATGAGATGATCAACTTCATCAAGTCGGGGCTGGAGGATCTGGCAGTCAGCCGCACGTCGTTCGACTGGGGCATCCCGGTCCCGAGCAATCCGAAGCATGTCATCTACGTCTGGATCGACGCGCTGACCAATTACATTACCGCGCTCGGCTACGGCACGGACGATCCGTCCCGCTTCGACAAGTTCTGGCCGGCGGACGTCCATCTCGTCGGCAAGGAGATCGTGCGCTTCCACACGATTTATTGGCCGATCATGCTGATGGCGCTCGGCTTGCCGCTGCCGAAGAAGGTGTTCGGCCACGGCTGGCTGCTGATGAAGGACGGCAAAATGTCCAAATCGAAGGGCAACGTGGTCGACCCCGTGGTGCTGATCGACCGCTACGGGCTGGACGCCCTGCGTTATTATCTGCTGCGGGAGGTTCCGTTCGGTTCGGACGGGACGTTTACGCCGGAGAGCTTCGTCGAGCGCGTCAACTTCGATCTCGCCAACGATCTGGGCAACCTGCTGAACCGGACCGTCGTCATGATCGACAAATATTTCGGGGGACAAATCCCGGCCCGCATCGCCGGGGCGACCGAATTCGACGCCGATCTCGTCGAGGTTGCGAAGCAGACGGTGGCGAAGGTCGAAGACGCGATGGACCGGATGGAGTTCTCGGTCGCGCTCGGTGCGATCTGGCAGTTCATTCGCCGCACCAACAAATATATCGACGAGACGCAGCCGTGGTCGATGGCCAAAGCCGAAGACAAGCGGGAGGCGTTGGGCTCGGTGATTTACCACTTGGCCGAGTCTCTGCGGATCTCGTCGATTCTGCTGCAGCCGTTCCTTACGCGGTCGCCTCGGATGATCTGGGAGCAGCTCGGCATCGAAGCCGATACCGCCGTCACCTCCTGGGACAGCGCACGCGAGTTCGGGGCGCTGCCGCCGGGCGGCCGGGTCCAGATCGGCAAGCCGTTGTTCCCGCGGCTCGACGCGGCTGCGGAGATCGAGTATATCGCCAAGTCGATGGGCGGAGCGGCGGCGAAGCCGGCCGACAGCGCTCCGTCGGTCGGCCAGGCGGAGGTTTCGAAGCAAGAGCCGGCCGAGGACGGACGCGCGCCGGAAATCGGCATCGACGACTTCGCCAAGGTGGAGCTGCGGGTGGCGCAGGTGCTGTCCGCGGAGCCGATTCCCAAGGCGGACAAGCTGCTGAAGCTCCAGCTTGACCTCGGATACGAGCAGCGCCAGGTCGTCTCGGGCATCGCCAAGCACTACAAGCCGGAGGAGCTGGTCGGCCGGAAGGTTATACTCGTCGCCAACCTGAAGCCGGTGAAGCTGCGCGGTGAACTGTCGCAAGGCATGATTCTGGCGGCCTCCAGCGGCGATTCGCTGACGCTCGCTACGGTCGCCGAGGACATCCCGGTCGGCTCCATCGTGAAATAAATGTTGTTGCGCCCCGGCGGTTGCGATCGCCGGGGCTGTTGGCATATGTCGGATCTCATCCGTATGAGGGGGGACTGAGTCATGGGCAGGAGTCTCTGTCGCAGGACAAGAACAGCCTGGCTGGCAAAATTCTCCGCTTGACGGTCGACGGGACCGCGCCCGCGGACAATCCGATTCCGGGCTCGCTCGTATATTCTTACGGCCACCGCAATCCGCAAGGCTTGGCCTGGGACGCCCGGGGCAAGCTGTACGCGTCCGAGCACGGCCCGTCCGGGAACCCGGGAGGACACAACGAGCTGAACGCGATCGAACCCGGCGGCAACTACGGGTGGCCCGAGATCATCGGCGACGCACGGAAACCGGGCATGATCCCGCCGGTCTACCACACGGGCCAAAGCACGCTGGCTCCGTCCGGAATCGCCTTCGACCGGTCCGGCGGCCTGCTTGCCGCCGGGCTGCAGGGAAGCAAGCTGATCCGGTACGACGTAACCCGGGGAACGGCGGAAACGGTTCTGGACGGGCTGGGCCGGCTGCGCGACGTCGCCGTGATCGGGGACGAGGCTTACTTGCTCACGAACAATACCGACGGGCGGGGCAATCCCGGGCCGGAAGACGACCGGCTCGTCCGAATCCGGCTCAACCGTTAGGGGTGCGGATGTCGGCGATCTTCCGGAATACGTCCCGGTAATAGCCGTCGCCGTGCGGGACGAAGCCGTCGGCGGACACCTCGACCGTCACGGGCCGCATCGCGCCGTCCGCATCCGGTTCGAAGCCCGGGGCGGCCACACGGCTTTTCGAGCCGGCGAACAATTCCGCCAGATCGTCCAGAGGCGCGGCATAAATCCCGGATACTTCTTCGGGCTGCAGCCTGAACCGCTCGGGCGGCAAGGGGGAGGCGCAGGCGAACACTTGACAAAGTTCATTGTCGACGAATTCGCGTCCGCCCGCCGCGCCGCGAAGCTGCTGGCGATGCTCGCCCAGCGGAACCAGCCGCTCGAACGGCACGTCGACTCCAAGCTCCTCCTTCAGCTCCCGCACGGCTTCCTCGATCCGCTCCCCGGCGGCGAGATGTCCGGCCGCGGTTATATCGTATCGAAGCGGATACGTGTCCTTGCCGGCCTGACGCCGCTGAAACAGCACGTAACGCCGTCCTTCCCGGTCCAGATACAGCCAGCATTGAAACGTCTTATGCCAGTAACCCCTGGCGTGCACTTCGGAACGCGGCGCCGTGCCGATCGGCCGTCCGCCTTCGTCGTAAATGTCGAACCATTCATTCATATTTGCCGCATTCTCCTCGTCCAATCTTACGTATGCCGCTAGCGGAGATTCCGTGAACCGACAGCCGGCAGCGGGCCGCCGGCAATCGAACTGCCTCCCCGTGTTCGCGCGCTTTCATAAGTATAAAGGTTTATCCCGCGAGGGAAAACCGGTCCGGCCGGCCATCGGCCAAACCGCGAAGATCCGTCGCGAACAAAGCGTGGAGACGCAAGCGTGTCGGGCCAATCCCAGCTTTCCCCATAGATCGTAATAATTCCGAATATTTTCGTTGACACCGGCGTCCGGGCACTCTATAATGACGGAAGGGTAAAACGAAAAAATTACGATTTACGATTTACACTTGGTCAGGGGTGTTTAACGGATGAGAATATCCAAGCGTACGGCAATCAAAGGGCTGGCAAGCGCCGCTCTGGCTTCGATGCTGCTGATCGCGGGTTGCGGAGGACGCTCCGACGTTACGATCGTCGAGGGCAAAACAAACGTAGTGGCCAGCTTCTACCCGCTTTCTTATATGGCCAAGGAAATCGGCGGCGAGTACGTCAATGCGATCAATCTCGTTCCGACCGGCGTGGAGCCTCACGACTGGTCGCCCAACAGCCGCGAGCGGAAGGCGATCGAAGACGCCGACGTGCTGTTGTACAACGGCGCAGGTCTGGAAGGATGGGTCGACGACGTGCTGGACAGTCTCGACAAAACCGGCATGATCGTCGTGGAGGCTTCCAAGGGGCTTGATCTCATTCGCGTGGACGAGAAGGATGCGGACGAGCACGGCGCGGAAGAAAGCGGCCACGAGCACGAACACGAGGACGAACAACACGAAAGCGGGCACGGCCATCAACACGAGAGCGATGTCGATCCGCACGTGTGGGTCAGCCCCAAGCAGGCCATCCGCATCGCGGAGAATGTGTTTAAGGGAATTGTCGAGGCCGATCCGGCGCACCGGGAAGCGTATCAGGCGAATTACGAGAAGCTCGTCGGGCAGCTTCAAGCTCTGGACGAGAAATACAGAACGCAGCTCGGGCAGACGGCCCGCAAGGAAATCGTCGTCACGCACGATGCGTTCAGTTACCTCGCACGGGATTACGGCCTGAAGCAAATGTCGCTCATGGGACTGGCTCCCGATGCGGAACCGACGCCGAAGGATATTCAGCGGATCAACGAATTCGTCAGGGAGCACGGAATACGCTATCTGTTCTTCGAAGAGCTGGTGTCCGACAAGCTGGCGAAAACGCTGGCGAACGACGCGAAAATCGATACGCTGGTGCTGAATCCGCTGGAAGGATTGACGGACGAGCAGGAGAAGGCGGGCGAGACGTTGCTGTCGCTGATGGAGACAAACTTGCAAAATCTGCTCAAAGCTTTACAATAAGGAAAAGCTTCAACCGCATCGTTCCATTCTCACTTTACTATCATCCGGAAGAAGGCTGACGGAGATGAATCGAAATCCCAACCCATCGTCCTGCCACGAACCGGTCATCGATCTGCAGGACGTAACGGTCCAATACGGCGGACGCCGGGTGCTGAACGGCGTGACGTTCCAAGTCCGTCAGCGGGACTTCGTGGGGCTGATCGCTTCCAACGGGGCCGGCAAGACGACTTTGCTCAAGACGATTGTCGGCTTGCTTCAGCCGGCATCCGGCAGCGTCAAGCTATTCGGCACGCCCGTCGACAGGTTCAAGGACTGGGAGCGTATCGGCTACGTGCCTCAAAAAAATAATTTGAATCCGCTCTTCCCGGCTACCGTCCGGGAAGTCGTCATGTCCGGCCTGTACGGCCGAAAGAGGCTGTTCCGCCGGATCGGCGCGGCGGAACGCAGACGCGCGGAGCAGGCGCTGGAGGCGCTCGGAATCGCGGATATCGCGGAACGGCGGATCGGCCAACTGTCCGGAGGGCAGCAACAGCGCGTTTTTCTCGCCAGAGCGATCGCGGGAAACCCCGAGCTGCTTATATTGGACGAGCCGACCGTCGGGATCGACATGGAGACCCAGCGGGCGTTTTTTCATATGCTTCGGCATATGCATGAGCGCCACCGGTTAACGTTCCTGATCGTGTCCCACGACGTCGAAACGCTGCAGGCGTATCTGGGAGAGAAGCCCGTTCATACGCACGACCGGCTTCGCTTCTACGTGAAGCACTCGCACTCGCTCGAAGACTGCGGCGAGGACGATATTTCGCACGGCCTGCTGCAGGAGAAGGAGAGGTTGACCGTTGGACATCTTGTTTGAGCCTTTTTTCCAGCGGGCGCTGATCGGCGGCCTGCTGATCGGATGGATGGCGCCTCTGATCGGAACATTCCTGGTGCTGAGGCGCTTGTCCATGATCGGGGACTCGCTCGCCCACGTGTCGATCGCGGGAGTCGCCCTCGGCATGCTCATAGGCATCTATCCGCTTGCGGTCGGTCTGCTGTTCGCGGTCGCCGCTTCGTTCGCGATCGAGCGGCTGCGCAAGGCGTACAAGACGTACGCCGAATTGTCCATTGCCATCATCATGTCCGGGGGCGTAGCGTTGGCTACGTTTTTATTTACGCTCGGAAAAGGATTTAATCTCAACGTGACGAGTTATTTGTTCGGCAGCATCATGACGTTAAGTTCGACGGATTTGTGGACAATATTCGCCGTCTCTTGTGCGGTAACCGTCTTTGTGTTATTTTTGCTCAAAGAGATGTTCCTGATTACGTTCGACGAGGACGCCGCCCATGTCGCGGGCCTTCCGGTCCGGCGGATCAATCTGGCGGTAACGGTGTTGACCGCGCTGGTGATCGGCGTCGCGATCAAGATCGTGGGAGCGCTGCTCGTATCCGCGCTGCTGACGATCCCGGCGGCGACCAGCTTGGTGCTGGGCAAGACGTTCCGCTATTCGCTGTGGCTGTCCGTGCTTCTGTCGGAGATCGCGGTGCTGGCCGGACTTTTGTCCGCCGGCATATGGAATTTTGCGCCCGGCGCAACGATTGTGCTGACGCTTATCTTGATGCTGATTCTCTCGCTGGTATTTCGGGTGATCCGCGTCTGAACCGCTTGATGTGAAACCGAACGGCGCCGGCCGGCGCCCGCAACACCCGGTTTGAAAGGAGTTCCCGCGAATGGAACAGATCAGCCTATGGGTCGCCTTCGGCGCGGGGATCGCCTCGTTTATTTCTCCGTGCTGCCTGCCCCTGTATCCGTCCTACTTGTCGTACATCACGGGCATATCGGTGCGCGAGCTGAAGGAGGCCGGCACCGCCTCAGCCGTGCGGCGCTCCTCCCTCATACACACGTTGTTTTTTATCCTGGGATTTTCGCTGATCTTTTACTCGCTGGGATTCGGCGCGGGAGTTGTAGGCGATCTGTTCAGGGATTTCAACAACAAAGAGCTGCTGCGCCGCCTGGCCGCGATATGGATCTTTCTGATGGGGCTGTTTCTGCTCGGCGTCTTCAAGCCGCAGTTCCTGATGAAAGAGCGCAAGCTGAATATCAAGTGGAAGCCGGCCGGCTGGCTCGGCTCCGTGATTGTCGGCATGGGATTCGCCGCGGGCTGGTCGCCCTGCGTCGGGCCGATACTCGGTTCGATTCTGACGTTGGCCGCGACGGAGCCTGGAAGCTGGTTTTCGCTTATTACCGCTTATGTGCTCGGGTTCGCGATTCCGTTTTTTGTGCTTGCGTTTTTCATCGGCTCGACGAAATGGATAACCCGCTACTCCGGAACGGTTATGAAGATCGGCGGAGTTGTCATGATCGTCATGGCCGTTCTGTTGTTCTTCGATCGGATGACGCTCATCACGATCTGGCTGAACGAACGCACGCCGGATTGGCTGAAGTTTTAGCGGAACAGGAGGGGCAGCTCCCGGCCGAAGGCCGCGGCGGCTGCCCCTTTGGTTTTCTACGTGAAATATTCAATCCGGGCGCGGGGGAAGGTGCTGTAGATGTATTTCGTGATGCGTTCGCGCAGCGCTTCGGCTTGTTCGTCGGGATATACGTATTTGCCGATGCCGTAACGGCCCCGCTTGTATTTGCGTTTGGCTTCATCCATCTCCAGCTTCGTCTTCGGGTAACGGGCTTCGATGATGCGTTTGGCCGTTTTCGTGAACCGGTGCTGGATCAGCTCGAAGGTTAAGTCGCGGGTCGCCTCCTCCGGCAGCGCGTCTCCCAGCTTGCGAAGCAGTTCTTCGTAGCCCTGCTCCCAGCCTTCGTGCCAGATGATCGGCGCGATGATGAAGCCTAGCGGATAGCCGGCCCTGGCGACCTTGGAAGCCGCCTCGATCCGCTCTTCGAAGCGGGAGGTGCCCGGCTCGAAGTTACGGATGACGTAATCGGCGTTGACGCTGAAGCGGAATCGCGTATGGCCGTTATGGCGAGCGTCGAGCAGCGAATCGACATGGTGGAATTTGGTGACGAACCGTAACCGCCCGAGCGGCTGCCGGCCCATGAATTCGATCGTTTCCCGGAGCGAGCCGGATATATGCTCCAGCCCGACGGGATCGGATGTGCATGCCGCTTCGAAACGAGTGATTTCGGGCGCTCGCTCGTTGATGTACGCTTGGGCTTGGGCGAGAATTTCGCCGGTGTTGACGTATACCCGAATATAGGGCTTGGCGCCGAGCGTCGTCTGCAGATAGCAGTAATGGCAGTGCCCCATGCACCCGGTGGCCAGCGGAATCGCATATTCCGCGGACGGCTTGGAGGTGTCGAACTGGAGCGTCTTGCGGACGCCGACGACCAGCGTTCGTTTGGCGAGCTTGTATCGGGCGAGCTCGCTGTCGCCCGGCAGGTTTGTGATCCGGTTGTGCGAGGTTGTCATCCGGATCGGAATGCCTTGTTCCTCCGCCCAACGGTATATACACTGACCCTTCGGATAATCCAGCGACGCCGGTTCGAAATAAACGAGCTCCGGCACGAACAACAGCGTTTGGCCGGCGGACCGGCCCGTCGTTGAAGCAGAGGACATCATCACACAGCTCCGTTCCTTCGAATAGGAGTATACCATCTAGGGTGAGTCGGCTTCCGGCCCGGCTACACATGGGAAAATCAACTTGCGCAGGCAAGGGGAAAAAGTGTATCATACTAAAGAGCTATCTGGACTTGTCCCTTGGATATGAGAACGGTTATCATTTAGGCGGATGCCGATGAAGGAGGTTAAATCGTTTGGCAGCCACCCCCAGCATGGAAGATTATTTGGAACGAATATACCGGCTGATCGACGAAAAAGGTTATGCGCGGGTGTCCGATATTGCAGAGGGCTTGTCCGTGCATCCCTCCTCGGTAACGAAAATGATCCAAAAGCTGGATAAAGACAGCTATTTGATCTACGAACGGTACCGCGGCCTCGTATTGACGGCGAAAGGGAAAAAAATCGGCAAACGCCTGGTGGACCGCCACCATCTGCTTGAGGAATTTTTGAAATTGATCGGCGTGGACGAAGAGCATATTTATAAGGATGTCGAAGGAATCGAGCATCATCTGAGCGGGGAATCGATCGCGTGCATCGAAGCGTTGGTCGAGTCGTTCCGGCGCCACCCGGAGCGGGTGGAAGAGCTGGTCCGCATCCGTAAGGAGCTCGACGACTCCGAGGACAATTGATACCGGCCATTTCCGGCCGAACGACGACGGCTCGTTATCCCGATGGGGATAACGAGCCGTCTTTGTCGTCAGCGGCGTTAATTGGTTAGAGCTCGGGTAAATTCCGTATCGTCCTTAGAACGTGTCGGCCCCGCGATTGCGGGGTATTACCGGTGAGTCTCTTTGGCACATCCCTCCAAGCGGTTTGGCAAACCAAACGCAGGCACCGGATGTTGCGCTGACCGGTTCAATGGAACCACACCTCTCTTCGCCGCTGATTATAAGATGCCCCGGAACGGCCGTTTCATTCGGACAAGTTCCGCCAATTTTTAGCACATACGGTCATGCCTCCCGCCATAGGTTCGTTAGTAACGGACGGCGGACTACGCGCGTTGGAGGGATCGGGATGAAGGTGAATGCGGTATTCGAGGGCGGCGGGGTGAAGGCCGTCGCGCTGGCGGGCGCGGTGCAGGCCGCGGAAGAGAACGGGATCGGCTTTTACCGGATGGCGGGAACGTCCTCCGGATCGCTTGTGGCCTCTTTGCTGAGCGCCGGCTACACATCGGCGGAATTGAGGCAATTGATTACGGAAACGCCCTTTGAATCGTTTTTGCAGCGTTCGTGGATGCACAAGTTCAAGTACGTCGGACCGGCCGTCCGGCTGTTTTACAAGAAGGGGCTGTTTTCCGGCAAGGCGCTGGAGCAATGGGTGGACGAGAAGCTGGCGGCAAAAGGGCTTCGCACGTTCGGAGACTTGCCCGACAAGCGGCTGCGCATCATCGCTTCGGACATCACCAACGGGCGGTTGCTTGTGCTTCCCGACGATATCGCCCAATATGGCGTCGATCCGAAGCGGTTTCGGGTTGCGCGGGCGGTTCGCATGAGCACCAGCATTCCTTATTTTTTCGATCCGGTTGTTTTGCGCAAGCCTGCCGGGATGCGGAAAAAAGGTGAACGCTTCGCCGAGCAATTCGTCTATATCGTCGACGGCGGCTTGTTGAGCAACTTTCCGATGTGGCTGTTCGACGAAGATCCCGAGCTGTCAAGGATGGGGCTGCAGACAGTCGGTTTCCAGCTCGTCGGCCAGACGGAAGGGCAACCTCGCCGCATTACCGGTCCGATCACGATGTTCGGCGCGTTGTTCTCGACGATGCTGGATGCCCGGGACGAGCGCTATATCGAAAAGCCGTACCGTTCCCGCACGATCAAAATTCCGACGCACGGCGTATCGACGACGGACTTCGATCTGAAGCCGGCGAAAAGCGACCAGCTCTACGAAGCCGGGGTTAAGGCGGGACGCGAATTTTTTGCGGAATGGCTGTCCAATAACGGAAAACCGCCGGAGGCCTGAACAGGCTCGGCGGTTTGCGTCTGTCTATAAGCGGCCGGCAGCCGCAATAAAACCGGAGACGGCGTCTCCGGTTCATGGGTCAATGCAGCAGCTTCTTGTCCTCGTTGTCCTTCTTGACGGACGATTTCCGGCCTTCGATGACCCGGAACGGAATATCCTTGCGGCGGGTCGCTTGGGATTTGCGGTACGGTCCGCGCGGTATGGACTTTTTGATGACGGGGATGTTGGACGATTTGGACGCGCCTTTATATCGCGCCTGACCGCGCGCGTAGCGCTTCGGCGGATATTTGTACAGCAGCCAGACGATCAATCCGAGCCCGGTGGGAATTGCAAGCGCGATCCAATTGGTCGCGAGGGTGGATACGATGCCGATGGCCACCAGCGCCAGGACGAACCAAATCCATATCCGGGATAACCGCATGGGCGAACACCCTTCCGTTGGGGAATTTTAACGGGATGCGGCCGTTTCGAGCGCCGCGCCCGGCGTCCGCTGCTCCGACAATTGACGGTCAAGCTCCATCATCCGTTCGAACGACGCGATCGAGACTTCGACCTGGTCGTCGGTCGGCTCCTTGGTCGTCAGCTTTTGCAGCCAGAGGCCGGGATAACCGAGATATTTCAGCACAGGCACGTCGCGCAGCGAGTTGGTGAAGCGCAGCACTTCGTAGGAAACGCCCAGCACGACGGGCAGCAGCGCCAAGCGGATCAGCAGCCGCTCCAGCAAGCTGTTGTACTCGACGAAAGAGTAGACCACGACGCCGACAATAACCGAGAAGACGATAAAGCTGCTGCCGCAGCGGTAATGCAGCGTGTTGTATTTCTGCACGTTCTCGACGGTCAGCGGATCGCCGGCCTCGTAGGCGGAGATGACTTTATGCTCCGCGCCGTGGTATTGGAACAGCCGCTTCATGAGAGGCGTCAAGGAAATCGCGTAGATATAGCCGAACAGCATAATAAATTTGATGACGCCTTCAAGCAAATTATGTCCAATCTGGCTCTCGAACAAGCGGCCGAACAAAAATTCTTCGATAATCGCGGGAACGAGCGTAAACACGAATTTGCCGAACAGGAACGACAGCACGCCCACCACGGCGACGCCCAATATAAGCGTAAGATCGAAGCCCGATTTTTTGGCGCCGGCTTCCTTGACGGGTCCGGCTTCATCGTCGTCCTCCGCAAACTTCTCCGCCGAAAAATTCAAGTGCTGGGCGCCCTTCGCGCTCGCTTCGATAATCCCGACGATGCCGCGGACAAACGGGATCCGCTTGAGCGGTCTCAGCCATTCGATCTCCTTGCGCGGAACCTCGAAAAACTCGATCTCGCCCGACTTGCGGCGTATGGCCGTGACATTGACCTTCCGCCCGGCGAACATGACTCCTTCAATAACGGCTTGCCCGCCGTAAATGCCTCGTTGTTGTTCCGACACCGGCCGAATCACCTTCCGAAAATCCGGGACGGCCCATCGGCCCCTCCCGGAACGTATAGTTTGTTTGTCATCCTTCTATTTTACCGAATTCCGCTGCCGAATGCCACCATGCATCCGGGGCACACTAGACGAAGACCATTTTTTGACGGGAAGGGAAGATCCGTATGTCCAAAACGCCGGATCAGGCAAGAAAGGAATCGGGGAAGGCCGTCGGCATCTGGCGGTATGCGGTTGGCATCGGCTTTTTCGCCGGTTTGCTGTTCGGGTTTCTTAAAATCGCGGAAGTTTATTTCCGTTTTACGTCGGTTCCGATCACCTTTCTCATCCGGCCGTATTTCACGCAGGAGTTCCTGCGGTCGGGCTGGGGGCTGTGGTTCGGTTGGGGCGCCTTTACGCTGATGTCGATCGCATGCTCGCTCTTGTACGCACTGCTGCTGCGCCGGACGGGAGGGCCTTGGGCCGGTTTCGCTTTCGGGCTGGCGGTATGGGGCGCCGTTTATTGCTTTCTCGGACCCTGGTTCGGCTGGCTGAACCCGGCGGCCGAATACGACTTCAACACGCTGATTACGGATGCCTGTTTGTTTTTGATCTGGGGCGCGTTTATCGGCTATTCGATCTCGTTCGAGTTTACGAGCGACAAACGCTCCGACCCGGCTTCGTCCTCGCGAAAAAACTTAACAAACGTTTGAATCTTGTGGTAAAATGTCTTCGGACTGCACGAGGACGGCAGCCGGGAAGGTGAAAAAGCCCGTGAAACCGATATTGGTCCTTAACGGACCCAACTTAAATATGCTGGGTATTCGCGAACCGGGCGTATACGGATCGTTGTCGCTTCAGGCGATCGAGGAGCGCCTGCTGGCGACCGCCGAACAGCTCGGGGTCGAGCTTGAATTCGTTCAGTCGAATCATGAA
Organism: Paenibacillus thermoaerophilus; assembly: GCF_005938195.1. Taxonomy (GTDB): domain Bacteria; phylum Bacillota; class Bacilli; order Paenibacillales; family Reconciliibacillaceae; genus Paenibacillus_W; species Paenibacillus_W thermoaerophilus. The sequence continues at coordinate 172,382 of NZ_VCQZ01000002.1, read as the reverse complement.
GGCGTCCTGATCGACGCCATACATCGCGCCTGCGGGAAGCACGAGGGAATCCTGATCAATCCGGGAGCGTTCACCCATTACAGCTATGCGCTTCGAGACGCGATCGCGGCGGTCGGCTTGCCGACGGTGGAAGTGCATCTGTCCAATATCCACAAACGCGAAGCGTTCCGCCACGTATCCGTTACGGCGGCGGTCTCGGTCGGGCAGATTAGCGGATTCGGGCCGCATTCCTACGAGCTCGGACTTATCGCGCTGCATCGGCACATCCTTGAACGGGAGGGGCCCGCATGATTCAAAACCGGCTGAAAAAGCTGCGTCAGCTTATGAAGGAGCGCAACCTGGAAGCCTTGTTGATCACGAACGCGAACAACCGGAGGTATATGACCGGCTTTACCGGTTCGGCCGGCGTCGTTGTCGTGACGGCGGACCGCGCGGTACTGCTGTCGGATTTCCGCTACCGCACGCAGGCGCCCCGGGAAGCTCCCGATTTCGAATTCATCGAGCATTCGCTCGTCATGACGGATACGGTCGGCGAACTGCTCGGCTCGATGGGCGTCAAGGAGCTTGCGGTTGAAGGGGGGAGCTTGACCGTCTCCGCGTTCGAGCAGTACAAGGCCGCTTGGCCGGGCGTGAAGCTGCTTCCGGTCGATTCTCCCGTGGATCGGCTCCGGATGGTGAAGGACGAGAGCGAACTTGCGATTATTCAGGAGGCGGCCGACATCGCCGACCGCACGTTCAGCCATATCGTCGATTGGATTCGCCCGGGCATGACCGAGCGCGAGGTGGCGCTCGAGATCGAGTTCTTCATGCGGGCGCAAGGCGCGACGTCGTCGTCGTTCGACACGATCGTCGCATCCGGCGAGCGCTCGGCGCTGCCTCACGGCGTGGCCAGCGACCGCGTCATCGGCAAAGACGAGTTCGTCAAGCTGGATTTCGGCGCTTATTACAAAGGCTACTGCTCGGATATTACGCGGACGATTTTTATCGGCAAGCCGACCGACAAGCACCGGGAGATCTACGAGATCGTTCTGGAAGCACAGCTTGCGTGCCTGGCGGGATTGAAGCCCGGACTGACCGGCAAGCAGGGCGACGCGCTGGCGAGGGACGTTATCGAACGGCACGGATACGGGGATTTGTTCGGCCACGGTACGGGGCACGGAATCGGCTTGGAGATTCACGAGGCGCCGAGGCTGTCCAGATCCAGCTCCGCCGTGCTGGAGCCGGGCATGGTGGTGACGGTTGAACCGGGCATCTACGTTCCCGGATTCGGCGGCGTGCGTATCGAGGATGACGTCGTGCTGACGGACGGCGGCATCCGCATTCTGACATCCTCGCCCAAGGAGCTGCTGATCGTCGGCTGACGGGCGGCGGCATCGCGGGGATGCGGGAAGAACACAGGCGTTAGGCGGCAGGACAAGCCGCCCACATGATCAGGAGGGAATACAGTGATTTCTGTCAACGATTTTCGTACTGGCCTTACCATTGAAGTAGACGGGGAAATTTTCTCCGTTATCGACTTCCAGCACGTCAAGCCGGGCAAAGGCGCGGCGTTCGTTCGCTCCAAGCTCAAAAACCTTCGCAACGGCAACATCGTGGAGCGCACGTTCCGCGCAGGCGAAACCGTCGAGCGCGCCCAGATCGAGAACCGCGAAACGCAATACCTGTACGCCAGCGGCAACGAGCACGTGTTCATGGATACGCAGACGTACGATCAGTTCAGCCTGGACGCGAAGCAGTTGGAGTGGGAATTGAAGTTCCTGAAAGAGAACATGATCGTGAACATCATCAGCTATCGCGGCGAAATTATCGGCATCAACCTGCCGAACTCCGTCGAGCTGAAGGTCGTGGAGACCGAGCCGGGCATCAAAGGCAACACGGCGACGGGCGCAACGAAAAACGCCAAGCTGGAAACCGGTCTGAACGTACAAGTTCCGTTGTTCATCAACGAAGGCGACGTCCTGCTCATCAATACGAGTGAAGGCAAATACATTTCCCGCGCGTAACCGGTGAAGGATTCCGATCGCAATATCGTTCCGACAGCCTGTCGACCGTTCCTTCGTGAACGTCAGCAGGCTGTTTTGATGAACGGGCAAGCGCAGGAGCGAGCCCGCATGCGTCTTGCGCGGCGGGAGGCGGCGCGCTGCCTCCGAATCGCCAAAATTGGCGCGCGCGTTGCGTTTTCATTGTGGTATAATCGGTTATTATGCGGAAAGCACATAGCAAGGAGTGACTGCATTGGCGTTGGTCGTTATGAAATTCGGCGGCAGCTCGGTTGGCGACGCGGAACGGATGAAGCGCGTGGCCCGGCGGATCGTCGACAAAAAGCGGGAAGGAAATCAGGTGGTCGTCGTCGTGTCCGCCATGGGCGACACCACGGATGATCTGATAGACTTGTCCAAACAAATCGTGGACGGAACGCCTTCCGCCCGGGAGATGGATATGCTCCTGACAACCGGCGAGCAAGTGTCCGTCGCGCTGCTGTCGATGGCGGTGCAAAGCCTCGGCGAACCGGCCATCTCCTATACGGGCTGGCAGGCGGGACTGCACACCGATTCGGCGCATTCGAAGGCGCGTATTATCGACATGAAGCCGGAGCGCCTGCACAAGTCGCTGGCGGAAGACAAAATCGTAATCGTGGCCGGCTTCCAGGGCATTTCGCCGGAAGGCGAGATCACCACGCTCGGCCGCGGCGGTTCGGACACGACGGCCGTTGCGCTCGCCGCGGGCATCGGCGCGGATCTGTGCGAGATTTATACGGACGTCGACGGCGTCTACTCGACCGACCCTCGCGTGGTCAAATGCGCCCGCAAGCTGAACGAAATCAGCTATGACGAAATGTTGGAGCTGGCTCACCTGGGCGCGGCCGTCCTGCACCCCCGCGCCGTGGAATACGCGAAAAATTACAACGTCAAGCTGGTGGTGCGTTCCAGCTTCACGCAGAACGAAGGAACGATCGTCAAGGAGGAAGCCGTCATGGAGCAAGGAATCGTTGTCCGCGGCATCGCATACGAAAAAAACGTCGCCCGCATCGTCATTTCCGGTGTGCCGGAAAAACCGGGGCAGCTTGCGAAGGTATTTAACGCGCTGGCGGAAGCCGGCATCAACGTCGACATCATCGTACAGAGCGGCGTCCATTCCGGGAGCGCGGAATTCGCATTCACCGTCGCCATGTCCGATCTGGAGAGCGCGATGCGCGTCATCTCCGGCATTCAAGCCGACATCGGGTTCGCCGAGGCGTCCTCGGAAGGCGATCTGGTCAAAGTGTCGATCGTGGGCGCGGGCATGGCAAGCAACCCGGGCGTCGCGGCCGCGATGTTCGACACGATCTCGAAGCTGGGCGTCAGCATCAACATGGTCAGCACGTCCGAGATCAAAGTATCCTGCGTTATTCCGAGCGAGCCGCTGGCCGATGTCGTTCGCGCGCTGCATACCGCGTTTGGTCTGGATACGAACGAGCAGGCGTTTGTCGGCGGACCGGCCGAGCGCCGCTGACCGGAGCGCCGGACAAGGTCAAGCCATCATCCGTATGTTCGTCGAAGCCTTCGGAACGGTTATCGTTCCGGGGGCTTTTTTGCTTGAACTACTTCCACTTGTCGAGCAGAAACGTAAACAGCTTCAGCAGAAACGCGGTAATGCCCGCCGCCATCAGCGGCCCTACGGGAATGCCGCGAAGCAGCACGATGCCGAGAATGGAGCCGATGACCAGCCCGACGATGAGCTGCGGGTCCATCTTGAGCAGAGCGAGCCCTCTCCCGTTCATCCACGTCGCAAGCGCTCCGCCGGCGAGAGCGAGAAGTCCGGCGGGCGTCAGGAATACCCCGCTGATGTCCTTCCAGGTGATCCGTTCGCTGGCGAACGGCACGAGCACGCTGACCGTCAGAAACAGCAGCCCCAGCTCCAGCCCCCGCCGTTCGAGAGCGGGTAAATAACGTTCCAGATGAATGAGCTTGACGATCAGCAGCAGGCATGCCGCGGTCGTAATGATCGGAGACCGTCCGATCAGCCCGATGAGAATCAACGCCACCAACACGATATCTCCGTTCATGCCACGACCCCTGTCCCCATCCCATACTACCTCATTGTATGAGGACGGGCCGCCGGTTTAGAAGTCCGGAATCGCCGCGCGCTTCTCGCCGAAGTGGAACGTATCCGACCGGAGCCCGCGCCGCAGCGCTTCGAGGGCGATGACGTCCTGGGGCGAGATGTTGCCGAGGTGAACATCCGGCCCGAGCCGGATCAGCAGGTGGACCTGCTGATCCTTGCGTGGCGTCTCCCACATCAACCGGTCCGGCGCCGAGACGGAAGCGAGGATGTCGCGGATGCAATCGTCGCGGCAGCCGCCGCCGGCGTCGTAGATGCCGACGCTCGCCCCCGATTCCCGTCCCTCGACGGTGACGAGCGAAGCCCCCAGCGCCAAATCCGCCGCGACCGTTTCGGCCATATCCGCGACGTCGAGCGACGATCCCCGCAGTTTCTTCCCGTATTCGGTCAATACCGTCAGCCCCGCGTCAAGTCCGCGAATAATGAGTTCGCTGCGCAATCGCCGGCTCATCTCGATGGTGCCGTCCGATACTTCAAGGGTGTCGAAGCCTGTCTGGACGACCGATTGAAAAAACGGTTTGACGGCCTGTTGCGCGACGGCCGCTTCCAATAAGGTGCCTCCCGGCATGATCTTGATGCCGCGTTCGCGGGCCATCCGGATTTTGCGGCGCAGCAGCCGCTCGGGATACAGGGCGGCCGTACCGAAGCCGAGCTTGATCCAGTCGATATAGTCACCGCCGGTCGTCAGCAGATCCGAGAACGCTCTTAATCCAAGCCCCTTGTCGATAACCATGGTCGTACCGGCCGACCTGGGCTTTGCGGAACGCCGCCCGGAAGGGTCGGCCAGCGCGGCGGGCCAGACAGGCAATGCGGTTTCGTTCATCTGGCGAGAACTCTCCTTTTTGAAAGGTCGTTTCAGGTTGAAAGGTCGTATCAGGCAACGCCTTTCTTGTATGGAGCAATATATGCGTCCGCCTATGGAGGCGTTCCGGTTAGGCTACTTTCGGGACGGGCCGCATAGCATGTACAGATGCGATCATTGCGCCGGAAACGCGGAGAGGAGGGAAAGCATGATCAATAAAGTGGTGTTGAGCATGGCGATCCTGAGGATGCTGTCGGGCACGATTGAATTGATAGCGGCCATCCTCATGCTGCGGTTGAATCAGATCGACCGGGCGCTGCTGGTGAATTCGAGCCTGGCGGTTATCGGGCCGCTGGTGCTGCTGACGACGACGGCGATCGGATTAAGCGGACTGGCCGACAAGCTGTCATTCTCCAAATTTTTGTTGGTCCTGTGCGGGGTTTGCCTCATTTTTATCGGCGTGCTCAAAAAATAATCGAAGGCATAATCGGACGGGCTCGGCATAGACATGTAACGATACGTCGGACAACTCGGGAGGGATATTTCGCCGTGGACGAATGGATTCAGCTGCTGCCTTCCGCAATCAGGCGGGCGGTGATGGGCATGCCGCAGCAACAAGCGGCTGATCTGGAGGAGCTGAGGATCCGCGCCGAACGCCCGCTCGAAGCTGTTGCGGGGGGCAAACCATTGTTCCTCGCAGCCGACGGGCGGACGGTCGCCGATCCGCGCTCGGGGCTTCTGGTGAGCCGGAGCGACTGTTTGCGCATGACGGAAGCGCTGACCCGGCATTCGGTCTATACGCATGAGGAGCAATTGCGCAGAGGGTACGTAACGATGCCGGGAGGGCACCGGGTCGGGGTTGCCGGCCGGGCCGTCGTCGAGAAGGGAGCCATCCGGCTGATGCGGGATTTGGGCGGGTTCAACGTCCGCATCGCGCGGGAGCGTCCGGGGGTCGCGGCCGGAAGCTTGGGCAAGCTGCTTCGGCCCGAGCGGCCTTGGCTGCACCATACGCTGATCGTCTCCCCGCCGCAGACCGGCAAGACGACGTTCTTGCGGGACTTGGCCCGGCTGATCAGCTACGGATGGTGGCCGAAACGGGCCGTCGGGAACGCGGTCCATCCGCCTTACGGACTGAAGGTCGGCATCGTCGACGAGCGCTCGGAGATCGCCGCTTGCCGCGACGGAGTGCCGACGTTCGACGTCGGACCGCGCACGGACGTGCTGGACGCTTGTCCGAAGGCGGAAGGCATGATGATGCTGATCCGGTCCATGTCCCCCGACGTGCTCATCGCCGATGAGATCGGCCGTCCCGAAGACGCGGCGGCCGTAGAGGAAGCGGCGCATGCCGGCGTCGCCGTCATCGCTTCGGCGCACGGCGCCAACCTGATGGACGCGGCGCGCCGGCCCGCGCTGAGACGGCTGCTGGAGCAAGGCGTCTTCGAAAGATTCGTGCTGCTGTCCCGTTCGGCAGGCGCTCCCCTGCAGGCGGCGGTGCTGGACCGCCACGGAAGCCGCGCGTTGCCGGCCGCGACGATCGACAGCGGAGCGGGCGGGACGCCATGATCAAGCTTGCGGGAGCGGCGGTCGTGCTTGCGGCCGCGACGTTGGCGGGATTTCACCAGGCGTCGCTGCTCGCGAGGAGACCGCGGGAGATCGGCGATCTGATCGCGGCGTTGTCCCGACTCCAGACGGATGTCGGCTACGGCGTGACGCCCTTGCCCGACGCGCTGCGGGGCGCGGCCGGATCGGCCCGCGAGCCGGTGTCGGGACTGCTTCGGGCGGTCGCCGACGAGCTGGGCCGCCCCGACGGACGGACGGCCGCGGAGTGCTGGGAAGCCGTCTGGACGAAGGGTTGGGCGCTGACCTCGATGAAGAGGAACGAGCTGGATCACCTGCTCGCGCTTGGACCGACGCTGGGCGTCAGCGACCGGTCCGACCAGACGAGGCATCTGGCCCTCACCATTCACCGGCTGCAGGCGGACGAACGGGAAGCCAACGAGATCCGCGGCCGTTACGAGAAGATGTGGCGCAGCCTCGGCGTCCTGTCGGGAGCGCTCGCGGTCATCCTGTTGTACTAGTAACGCGGGGGCGAGGTGCCGCCTATGAATGTCGATGTGAACGCCATCTTCCAGATCGCCGGCATCGGCATCATCATCGCGATGATGCATACCGTACTGAAGCAGATGGGCAAGGAAGACATGGCGCATTGGGTGACGTTGATCGGTTTTGTCGTCGTGCTGTTTATGGTCGTGAGCATGCTGGACGATCTGTTTCGGGAGATCAAGACGATTTTTCTGTTCCAGTAGGTGGGGCCATGGACATTGTGCAGATCGTCGGGCTCGGTTTCGTGGTGACGGTTCTGAGTCTGGTGCTGAAGGAACAAAAGCCGGTTTTCGCTTTTTTGCTCGCCGCGGTGACGGGCCTGACCGTATTCGGCTTCGTGCTCGGCAAGATTTCGGCAGTCATCCAGGTGCTGGAGCGGCTGGCCGACCAGGCGCGGATCGAGCCCGTCTATCTGAAAACGATCCTGAAAATCATCGGGATCGCCTATATCGCGGAGTTCGGCGCGCAGATCGTGAGAGACGCGGGACAAGAATCGATCGCCTCGAAGATCGAGCTGGCCGGCAAAGTGATCATTCTTGTGATGGCCGTGCCGGTGCTGACGGTGATTATCGAAACCGTCGTCAGGCTTGTTCCCGGCGCTTAAGGGAAGCGAAGAGGGGGATGCGGCGTGAGATGGATTGCGGCTGTCGGACTGGCCATCGCCCTGTTCGCGGGATTTCCCTGGAGCGCGTCCGCCGCTTCCCCCGAGACGTCGCAGGCGCCTCCGGAGCGTCAGGTTCGGGAACTGACGGAGCGCCAATCCGGGGAGCTGGACCTGACGCCGATGGAGAATTACTGGCGGGGGCTGACGACCGAATACGGATCGTATCTGCCCCAGGGCGGCCAAATCGGGTTTAAGGACATGCTGCTCGGAGAAAACGGGCAATGGTCGATCGGGGGCGTGCTGTCGGGGCTGCTGCGGTACTTGTTCAGCGAATTGATCGGCAGCGGCAGGCTGCTGATCTCCCTCGTCCTGCTGACCGTGTTCAGCATGGTGCTCGAGACGATGCAGAGCGCCTTCGAGAAAAACAACGTCGGTCAAATCGCGTACATGATCTGCTACCTGGCGCTGATTCTCGTGGCGGTGCACAGCTTCGGTCTGGCGATCCAATACGCCAAAGGCGCGATATCGGGCATGACCCATTTCATGGTGGCGATGGTCCCGATGCTGCTGGCGCTGCTCGCGTCGATGGGCAATATCGCGTCGGCCGCCATCCTGCACCCGATGGTGGTATTTATGGTTCATGTGACGGGCGCGCTTATCTACGCTTTTGTGTTCCCGCTGCTGTTCTTCTCCGCGCTGCTTCATATCGTCAGCGCGATGAGCGACAAATTCAAGGTCACGGCGCTCGCCAATTTGCTGCGCAACGGAAGCATGCTCGTCCTGGGGACGTTCGTGACGGTATTCCTCGGAGTCGTATCGGTCAAGGGTGCAACGGGGGCGATCACGGACGGCATGACGATCCGGACGGCCAAATACGTGACCAGCAACTTCGTGCCGGTTGTCGGCCGGATGTTCTCCGACGCCACCGACACCGTGCTGGGCGCGTCGCTGCTTGTCAAAAACGCCGTCGGCCTGGCGGGGGTCGTCATCCTGCTGCTGCTGTGCGCGTTCCCGGCGGTCAAGATTCTTGCGATCGCGCTCATCTACCACTTGGCCGCCGCCGTGCTGCAGCCGCTCGGAGACAGCCCCATCATCGGGTGCCTGCAGACGATCGGCAAAAGCATGAATTACGTGTTTGCGGCGCTGGCGGCCGTCGGCCTGATGTTTTTCCTGGCGATTACGATGATTATCGCTGCGGGCAATCTGGCCGTGATGGTCCGGTAGCGGGGCCTCGGGGAAGGCGGGATGGATGATGGAAATGCTCGGGACTTGGCTGAAGCAGGTGATCCTCGTGGTCATCTTGGCGACTTTTGCGGACATGCTTCTGCCGAATCAGACGTTTCGCAAGTACGCCCGGACGGTGCTGTCGCTGTTCGTGCTGCTGGTGCTGCTCTCGCCGCTGGTCAAGCTGTTTCAGGGCGCATGGGACGAGCGCCGCCTGATGGGATCGGTCGAGAATTTGGCGGCGGCCGGCACGGCCGTTCCGCAAGCGGAGACCATGCCGGCGCTCGAAGCCGTGTTCCGGGAGGCGGAGCGGCTCAAGCGCTCGCAGGAGCAGCGGACGGCCGAACTGGTCGAGGCGAGAATCGCCGATCTGGTGCGCGGGCAAGTGGCGGCGGCGGACCCGGCGGCCGTCCCGGTCGATGTGCGGGTCCGCGTCGGCTCGAACCGCAACGGCGAGCCGGAGCTGCAGCGCATCGAGGTAGTGCTGGCCGCCGCTTCGAAGCCGGCTCAAGCCGGCGCGGGCGGCGCATCGCCCCCGGGCGGCCTCCGGGTCGAACCGGTTCGCGTCGAACCGGTCGCTCCGGCGAATCCGGGCGCGGCCGGCTCCGCTGCGGAACAGGCGGAACGGAGCGTGCCGGCCGCCGCCGCGCCGGCGGCCGGCGGCGACGGGATCGACCGGCTGCGCCGGGAATTGGCGTCCGCGTGGGCGCTGCCGCCCGACCGGATCGACATTCGGCGCGAGCGTTAAGGAGAGGAGGCGGATTAGATGGCGAATTGGTTGAATCGGCTGGAGAAAACGATCGGCGGCGGCGATGGCGGCGGAGGCAGACGGGTCGCGGTGTTCCGTTGGCTGCTGCTGGCAGGGTTGGGCGGCGCGGCGTTTATGCTGCTCAGCGACTTCGCCTGGAAGGACGTCGCCCCGATCGGCGGCCCGCCGCGCGCCTCTCCGCAGACGGGCGCGGCGCAATCGGCGGACGAACAGGCGGCGGCCGACCGGTTCCGCGAAACGGAGCGGATCTATCAGGAGAAGCTGAAGACGCTGCTTGAGAAAATCGTCGGCGTCGGAGAGGTGGATGTCGCGGTCACGCTGGAGTCCACCGAGGAGATGGTGCTCCAGCAAAATAACCGGGACACGCAGCAAACGATCGACGAGCGGGACACCAACGGCACGAGCCGGCAGACGAGCAATATCACCCGAGAGGGCGAAGCGCTGTTCGCCGAGCAGTCCGGCACCCAGACGCCCGTCGTCGTCAAAACGATCAAACCGAAGGTCAGGGGCGTCATCGTGGTCGCCCGCGGCGCGGAAAATCCGACGGTGAAGCTGATGCTCAGCGAGGCGGTCAGCCGGGGGCTGGACGTGCCGGCTCACCGGATTTCGGTACTGCCCCGAAAACAATAAATCAACCCGATCCGGGAAAGGGAGGATTTCGCAATGAACGCAAAACGCCAAACGGTATGGCTGGTGTCGATGCTCAGTCTGATGGTGGTGCTGTCCGCTTATTACTTGTTTACGGAGGACATGTCCGAATCGGCCCCGGCGGAGACGGTGAACGTCGAGGAGATCCAGATCGACGCTTCCGAGCTGGACAAAGCCCAGGCGGACGCCCTCAAGGCGGCGGCAGGCCAGAGTGAGTCGGAAATTCTGAAGCAGGCGCAGGCCAAAGCCCACAGCGGCGCGGAGCTGATCAGCAGCCTCAAATCCCAGCACCGCGAAGCGCTGTCCAAACGTGTCGAACAACTGAGCGCCATCTTGTCGGACACGAAGAAAACCAAAGAGGAGACGGCGAAAGCGCGGGAAGAGATTGACCTGCTGGAGCAGCAGGAGCAAATCATCGATCATCTGGAAGACACGCTGATGGCCGACTACCAGTTCGCCGACGCGGCCGTCGTGCAGGACAGCGGAAAATGGACGGTGTACCTGAACGAGCCGACCATCGAAAAAAGCGAAGTGGCAAGCATCGCGGTTATGGTCATGAAGGAACTGAAGGCGCGTCCGGAGCAAATCTCGGTCAAACTGGTCAACTAGACGTCCTCCGGGGGCCGAGGCGGGACGGCTGGGCAAGGCGGGTGGCGTCCATTCGGAAGCGGTTCCGGATGGACCCTTTCCATTTCTTTCGTTTATGATATAATACTAACGTTACATACCCGCTAGTCCCAAGCTAGCGCAGCGAAGCGGAGCCATGCCGCCGGGCCTGCAGTCCGGCGCGGCGGCCGCTTTCGGCATCTCGTCCTTAAGGAGCGAAACGGATGTTTAAAATCAGCGAAATCAAGGAATTGGTCAAGCTGCTCGACCAAACTTCCGTTCAAGAATTGGAAATCGAGCATGAGGGCTCGCGTCTGACGATCCGCAAGCCGTCCAAATCGGAACCTGTCGTGATTCCCGTGCAGCAGGCGGCGCCCGTCTATCAGCAGGCCCCGGCCGTCGTTCAGGCGCCGGCTCCGTCCGCGCCGGCGGCTCAGCCCGTGGCCGAAGCATCCGCACCGGCCAAAGCCGCGGCGGACAATCTGCACCGGATTGTCTCGCCGATGGTCGGCACGTTCTACCGTGCGCCATCTCCGGGCGCGCCGGCGTTCGTATCGGTCGGAGACCGCGTGAATGAGAAAACGGTCGTGTGCATTATCGAAGCGATGAAGCTGATGAACGAGATCGAAGCCGAGGTCAAGGGCGAAATCGTGGAAGTGCTTGTCGAGAACGGGCAGTTGGTCGAGTACGGCCAGCCTCTGTTCCTCGTGAAGCCGGAATGACCCGGGAGGGAAGCGGATTGAAGTTTCAAAAAGTACTCATCGCCAATCGCGGCGAAATCGCCGTCCGGATTATCCGCGCTTGCCGCGAGCTGGGCATCCAGACGGTAGCCGTCTATTCGGAGGCTGACCGGGATGCGCTGCACGTGCGTCTGGCCGACGAAGCTTATTGCATCGGACCTACGGCTTCCAAGGACAGCTACCTGAACATCACGAACCTGATGAGCGTGGCGACGCTGACGGGCGTGGACGCGATTCACCCCGGCTACGGCTTCCTCGCGGAGAACGCGGACTTCGCGGAAATCTGCGAAAGCTGCAACATCACCTTTATCGGGCCGTCGCCGGAAGCGATCAGCAAAATGGGCGACAAGTCCGAGGCCAAAGCGACGATGAAGGCGGCCGGCGTGCCGATCATTCCGGGCTCGGACGGAATCGTCCAGGATCTGGACGAAGCCGTGCGGATCGGCCGGGAGATCGGATATCCCCTCATCATCAAAGCAACCGCCGGCGGCGGAGGCAAAGGCATCCGTCTCGCCAACAGCGAGGAGGAGCTGGTCAAGCAGATCACGACCGCCCAACAGGAAGCGCAGAGCGCGTTCGGCAACGCCGGCGTGTACCTGGAGAAATATTTGACGGGCATGAAGCACGTCGAGATCCAGATTCTCGCGGACAAACACGGCAATGTCGTCCATCTGGGCGAGCGGGACTGCTCGGTCCAGCGCAGACGCCAGAAGCTGATCGAAGAAGCGCCGTGTCCGATCCTGACGCCGGACATCCGCAAGCGCATGGGCGAAGCCGCGGTGCGCGCGGCGAAGGCGGTCGGGTACGCGGGCGCGGGCACGCTGGAATTTTTGCTGGGACCCGACGGCCAGTTCTACTTCATGGAGATGAACACCCGGATTCAGGTGGAGCATCCGGTCACGGAGATGATCACGGGCGTCGATCTGATCAAGGAGATGATCCGCGTCGCCGAAGGGCATCCGCTGCCGTTCGCGCAAGAGGATATCCGGTTCGACGGCTGGGCGATCGAATGCCGCATCAACGCGGAAGATCCGGACCGCAACTTTATGCCGTCGCCGGGACAGATTCAGTTCTACCTGCCGCCGGGGGGAATCGGCGTGCGGGTCGACAGCGCCGCTTATCCCGGCTACGTCATCCCGCCGCATTACGATTCGATGGTCGCCAAGCTGATCGTCTGGGGTCCGACGCGCGATGAAGCGATCGCCCGGATGAAGCGGGCGCTGGCCGAATTCGCCGTAAGCGGCGTGCATACGACGATTCCGTTCCACCTGAAGGTGCTCGACCACCCGGTGTTCCTGGACGGAACGTTCGACATCAAATTCCTGGAGGAGCACGATGTGAACGCTCCCCGGTCGGAATTGGCGAACGTGCGTTAAGGAAAGGTTTGTCACCGTCCCGGGCGGATGGTATAGTAAGTTCAGGGGCGCGCCGGGCGAGGCGCGACATACTCACAGGAGGTGTGCAGGATGAACACCGTGTCCCAGGACTACGAAAGAACGGATATCGGAACCATTCAGATCGCTCCGGAAGTGATCGAGGTTATCGCCGGTCTTGCGGCGGTCGAGGTCGAAGGAGTCGCCGGCATGAGCGGCGGCATCGCGGGCGGCATCGCCGAACTGCTCGGACGCAAAAATTTGTCCAAGGGCGTGAAGGTCGAGGTCGGCCAGCGCGAAGCGGCCGTGGACGTCTCGATCGTCATCGAGTTCGGCCATCGGATTCCCGAGGTCGCCGGACGCATTCAGCATAACGTCAAGCATGCCATCGAATCGATGACGGGGTTGACCGTCGTGGAAGTGAACGTCCACGTGCACGACGTGCAATTCAAAGCCGCGGAGAAAACGGAAGAACCGGAGCAGGCGAGCCGGCTGAAATAATCGCGGGCAACCGTCTCAACCGGAGAACCCCCTGTCATTCGGCCGGGGGTTTTCTCCGAATAGGGAGGATGAAGCGTATATGGCAAAGGTGTTTGACAAGCTGTTGTTGTTTTTCTACAGCCTGATTGCAGGCGCCGCGGCGTTGTTCGCGCTGATCCTCTCGTTTGCGTGGATTCCGCTGGACGATGTATATGCGTGGACCCGCAATCTGTATACGGACGCCGCGGTGATGGCGCCGACCGTTACCGTATCGTTGCTGATGCTGCTCGCGACGTTCCGCTTTTTGTATTTGACGCTGCGCAGCGGACGCGGACAAGCCCCCTCGATCGACCAGCGGACGGATGTCGGCGATATCCGCATCTCGTTGGACACGGTCGAGAATCTGGCGCTGAAGGCGGCGTCCCGGCAGCGCGGGCTGAAGGATCTCAAGGCCCGGATCTCCGTCAGCGAATCCGGCATCGACATCGTCATCCGCACATTGGTGGACGGGGAAACTTCGATCCCGGAATTGACGGAGGAGACGCAGCGGGCCGTCAAACAGCACGTGGAAGACATTACGGGCATCCCGGTATCGAGCGTCGGCGTGTACGTCGCCAATGTCGTTCCGTCCCAAACGTTCCGCAGCCGTGTGGAATAGAGGTGGGCGCGGATGAACCGGTTCGAGGGTCACATCGGCAAAACGATCGGAGTGGCGGCCGGCCTCTTGTTGTCGGTCGTGTATTTGTTTTTCGGTTTTTGGGATATGCTGGTAGTAGGCGTTATTCTGTTCCTTGGATATTATTTCGGACATAAATCGGATCGCGGCGAACCTTTCATCCCTTTGTCGGAATGGCTGGAGTGGTTGAGGGGGAGCTGGCGCTGGTTTCGCTGAACCCCGGGAATGGACTTTGCAGTCGGATCATATGCAAAAGCCGGTTCTCGGGGTTCGCTTTTTATCGTTGGAGCTGTCGGGAATCGTATAAGGGACAAGCAAGAGTTAGGGCTGGCGGTTAAATCAAGGTTCTAAGCCCGTGAACAGGAAGGGTTGTCGTAATGAAACGCAGATTGGCCAGGGAAATCGCCCTGCAGAGCTTGTATCAGGTGGAATTGGCCGAAGCCGCGCCGCGCGAGGCGGTAAGGGTCGCGGTGGAGGAAGCATTGGGGGATAACGAGGGACAGGTGTCGATCGGCAAGGAGCCGATCTCGGAAGACTACATTCTGGAGCTGGTGGAGGGAACGGTTTCCCGCCAGGCCGAGATCGACAGCATGCTGAGCGGTTATCTGAAGGGCTGGCGGACGGACCGGCTAGCCCGCATCGACCGCCAGGTGCTCCGGATGGCGACGTATGAGATGGTGTACCGGGACGACGTTCCGCCCAAGGTAGTCATTAACGAAGCGATCGAACTGGTCAAGCAGTTCGGTTCGGAAGAATCCGGCAAGTTCGTCAACGGCGTGCTCGGCGCGATGATCAAGCATCTGGATCAGCTCAAGGATCGGGTTAGACAGCAGTCATACGAGGAGGAGAAACCATGACGGCAACATGGCTCAGCGGAACCAAAATCGCGAAGGAGATTCGGGAATCGCTCCGCCCCGAGATCGAACGGCTGACGAAGGCGGGCGTGCAGCCGGGCTTGGCGGTCGTGCTCGTCGGGGATGACCCCGCATCCCAAGTGTACGTCAACAAAAAAGCGAAAACATGCCTCGAGCTCGGCATGCATTCCGAAGTGTACCGATTGCCGGCCGAGACGGAGGAAGCCGAGCTGCTCGGCCTGATCGACCGGCTGAACCGCGACGACCGGATACACGGGATTCTGGTGCAACTGCCGCTTCCGAAGCATATCAAAGAAAAGAACGTGATCGATGCGATTCACCCTTCGAAGGACGTGGACGGCTTCCATCCGGTGAACGTCGGCAATCTCGCGATCGGCGACGACTGTCTGCTGCCGTGTACGCCGGCCGGCGTAATCGAGATGCTGAAGCGCGGGGGAATCGAGATCGCCGGCAAGCATGCGGTTGTCGTCGGCCGCAGCAACATCGTCGGCAAGCCCGTCGCGCTGCTGCTGCTTCGCGAGCACGCGACGGTGACGATCACCCATTCCCGCACGCCGGATCTGGCGTCCATTACGCGGCAAGCGGACATTCTTGTCGTCGCCGCGGGCAAACCGGAATTGATCGACCGCACCTATGTGAAGCCAGGCGCCGTCGTCGTCGACGTCGGCATACACCGCCGGGAGGACGGCACGCTTTGCGGCGACGTGAAGGCCGACGACGTGGCCGAGACGGCGGGTGTGCTGACCCCGGTGCCTGGCGGCGTCGGACCGATGACCATCGTGATGCTGATGAAAAATACGGTGGAAGCCGCGGGCCGCGCGCTGGCCTCGGGCAAAGCCGGACGGGGCTGATCCCGCATGAGCGGAACGGCTTCGGCGCTGACGGTCAAGGAGCTGACGCGATACATCAAACTCAAGCTGGAAGGCGACCCGCGGCTTGCGGACGTCTGGGTGAAGGGAGAAATCTCGAACTTCACGCGCCACACGAGCGGCCATCTTTATTTTACGCTGAAGGATGCCGACAGCCGCATCAAATGCATCCAGTTCGCGTCCAACGCGTCCCGGTTGGCTTTTGCTCCCCGCGAAGGAATGAAGGTGCTGGCCAGGGGAAGCGTCTCGATCTACGAACGGGATGGGCAATACCAGTTTTACGTGCGGGAGATGCAGCCCGACGGGCTGGGCAGCCTGTACCTGGCGTTCGAACAGTTGAAAAGCAAGCTTGCGGCGGAAGGGCTGTTCGACCCGAGCCGCAAACGGCCGATTCCCCGGTTTCCTTCGGCAATCGGGGTCGTCACCTCTCCGACGGGAGCCGCCATCCGCGATATTTTGACGACGCTCGGGCGCCGTTATCCGCAGGTTCGGGTCGTTCTGTTCCCGGTGCTGGTGCAGGGCGAGCAGGCCGCGCCGTCGATCGCGAGAGCGATCGAAGTGTTGAACCGGCTGGGCGAAGTCGATGTGATGATCGTCGGGCGCGGCGGCGGTTCGCTGGAAGAGCTGTGGGCGTTTAACGAGGAGCTTGTGGCGCGGGCGATCGCCGCTTCCTCGATTCCGGTCATCTCCGCGGTCGGGCACGAGACGGATTTTACGATCGCGGACTTCGTCGCCGATCTGCGGGCGGCGACACCGACAGCCGCGGCCGAGCTGGCCGTGCCGCACGTGCTGGAGCTGAAGGCCCAACTGTCGCAGTTCAGGCGCAGGCTGGAGCAGGGCCTCATCGGACGGCTCAGGGGCGAGCGCGAACGGCTGGCGAGATTGGCCCGTTCGCCCGCGTTGACGCAGCCGCACCGGCTGCTGCGGCAGCCCGCCGAACGGCTCGACCGTCTCCGCGAGCGGATGGCGTACCGTCTGGCGGAGCGCTCCGCCCGATCCCGCGAACGGCTTCTGCGTCTGTCGCGGCGGCTCGCCGGACAGACGCCGGAGGGCCGCGCGGCCCTGCATCGTTCGCGCATCCGGGAGCTGGAGCACCGGCTGCAGACCGCCGCCGCGGCTGCCGTGAAGGAGAAGCGCGCGGCTTGGCTGTCGTCGCTGCGGCATCTCGATGCGCTCAGTCCGTTGAAGGTGATGCAGAGAGGTTACGCGATCGCGTACGACGAGAAGGAACGGACCTTGATCAACTCCGTCCGTCAAGTGCAGTTGGGCGACATTTTGAAAATTCGTTTGACCGACGGGAAGCTGGATTGTCACGTATGGAAGCTGGAGGAGTGGGAGCATGGAGAAGCCGAAGGACGACAAGACGCTTAGCTTTGAAGAGGCGATGGACCAACTGGAACAGATCGTGAACCGGCTGGAGAGCGGGGATGTGCCGCTTGAGGCGGCCATCGAATTGTTTCAGGAAGGGATGCGGCTGTCCCGCCTGTGCGGAGACAAGCTGGAACAGGTGGAAAGAAAAATCGAGCAATTGATGGAAACGCCGGACGGAACCGTCGTCCGCAAACCGTTTCTGTCGCCGGAGGAAAGCGGGGACCGGAGATGACAGCAGGAGTGCAGAACGGAGGCGCCGCCGCCGTTGGTTACGATGACGGCAAATTGCCGTTCTCCGAATATATGAAAGAGCGCGTCGCGCTTATCGAAAGCGCGCTCGCCGAGTCGATCCCGGCCGAGTGGAACGTGCCCGAGCGGCTGAAGGACGCGATGTATTACTCGCTGCTGGCGGGCGGCAAGCGGCTGCGGCCGCTGCTCGTTCTGGCGGCCGCCGAGGCGACGGGCGCCGCATTCGTGCCGAAAGCCGCGCTGCTGGCGGGTTGCGCGATCGAGATGATTCACACGTATTCGCTGATTCATGACGATCTGCCGGCCATGGACAACGACGATTTCCGCCGGGGCCGTCCGACCAATCACAAGGTGTACGGGGAAGCGATGGCGATTCTCGCCGGAGACGGCCTGCTTACTCATGCATTTTATACGATGTCGGAAGCGGCTGCGGCCAGCGGTCTGGACGCGCCGCATGCGCTGGCGCTCGTGTCGGAGCTGTCGGCTTACGCGGGCGCCCGGGGTATGGTCGGCGGTCAGGCGGCCGATATGCTGGGCGAGCAGGGCGTGACGAAGCTGGAAGAGCTGGAGTATATCCATCTGCATAAAACGGCTGACCTGATCGTCTGCTCGCTTCGCGCCGGCGCACGGATCGGGCGCGCGACGGAAACGCAATTGGAAGCGTTGACCCTGTTCGGCCGATCGCTGGGCCTGGCATTCCAGATTCAGGACGACATCCTCGATTTGACCGGCGATGAGAGCAAGCTGGGCAAGCCGCTGCACAGCGATGAGAAGCAGCAGAAGGTGACTTATCCTTATTTCATCGGGCTGGAAGCGTCTCGCGAAAAGGTCGGGCAGTTGACGCAAGCAGCCGTCGACGCCGTTGCCGGAGCGGGGTTCGCGAAGCCCGGCCGGCTTCTGGAGTTCGCGCAATATTTGATGAACCGGGATCATTGACGGGACCGGCAGCAACAAAAAACAGCCCTGCGCAGCGGGGCTGTTTTGCGCTATCCGTATGTTTCATCGGTTAAACTGCCTTGCGGGACCAGTCCCCGCTTGCGGATCTCCAGGCGGGCCCGGATCTGTTCGCCGAGCGTGAAGGCGTACAAAGTCTGCAGTTGTTCGTCGCTAATCGACTGAAACTTGCAGCCGTGAACCCGAAGGTTGCCTTCCCCCGTCCTCGAATGGAGCACGAGCAGATGATAGCTTTCCACCTGCTCTCCGATCGGCAGTTCCGCTTTCAGAACGGAGCCGGGGTTTAATTCGTATTCCGGGATATGGAAAGCAATGCCTCCCAGACCGATATCCAGCACATGAATCGGAACCGGCTGATCCAGAACGAGAGGGATGCCTTTCCCGTCAATTATGGAATCAACCGTACCTTGGATCGAGACTGACACCCTGAAGTTTTGCCGGCGCTGCAGCGAACTGTTTTTGATTTCCGGCGGATTGAGAATAATGACCGTGCCGGCCGTTTTGCCGACAATTGCCGATTCAAAATTAATAAGGCCGCCCTTGGCGTAAATCACGACCTTCGCCGACTGGCCCAACCCATAGGTCTCGGCGTTGTCGTTGTCGATTTCGATAATGTCGCCTTCAATGTGCGAGACGATGCCGGTCGATACGAATCCGGCGATCTCCAGCATGACGCTGCGTCCTACCAAATCGGCGCTCATGGTTGTCGAGTTCAAAGCGACACAGCCTCCCGAATGGAAACATTTCTCTCTCAATATACCAGACAGGGGGAGGATGCATCAACCCAAACCCGAGACCCGTTCTCACGCTTCGGCCGGACGCTCAGCCGCCGTTGGGAAGCTGCTCCAATCTCGAATGGCCCGACGTTCGAAACTGGGCGAACAGGTCGATGGCGCCCGTCTTCACGTAATACCCTTCCGGATCGACTGAATACAGCTCCACAATGCCGCAGGACGCCTGAACGTGAATCAGCATGCCGTGAGGCAGCTCGATTAGGCAGGTGCGTTTCTCAAAGTCGTGGGGAACTCGAACCCATTTGCCCGACACCGTCTCAACGAGTTGAGGCCGGTAAAAATTCAGATCAGACTGATTCAATCTCTTGTCACCTCTCTGGATTTGGATGAAGAGAACCCCCCCCCCCGCAACCCATCGACCGATATCCGGTTACCCGCATTGGCGACACGAAATTCAATATATGCGCCGTCCGGCTTTTTCATGTCAGCGCCGCGGCAGGTAAGACAAAAGGACGGGGAGCCCGTCCTTTTGTCTTATTATTGCGATTATCCTCTCCACCCGTTCAGAATCGGCTTCCAGAGCGGTTGGAGACGGGTCAGCCGCATCGTCCTCCGGGCGATCCGGTTCCAGATCCCCATCGGTTTGCGCCGTTCGGACAAGTCCAGCGCGCCTAACAGCACGTGAGCCAACCCAAATCCCAATAATCCGGTTGCCGCCGTCTTGTTGCGGCGCAGCAGGCCTGCTCCGGCGGCCGTGACGACCGTCCCCAGGACCGTTGGCCATAAGCCTTCCCGCATGCCCATTCCTCCTTCGGTGTCTTGAGAAGACATCCTTAGAGTCGCCTGCGGGTTGTCCCGTCATACCCGTCAATCGCTGGCTGGTCGAGAACGGGAACCTCGGAGCTCCCGAGCGGTTAATCCAATACAGCCCGGATATGTTTGGTCGTGACGGCCCAGTGGGAAGCGTTCCAGTACGACTTCTTTTTATCGATCAGGATGATCTGCGGCGACTCATGCTTGACTCCCAAATCCTCCGCGATCTGGTTGGACACGGGGCGCGATTCGACGACGAGCACGATGGCGTAATCGATGTCTTCGCGCGGTTTATCCTTCAGATACGCTTCGAATTCCTCCAGAGCGCTGGCGCTAACGGGACACCGCGTGCTGTGCTTCAGCAGCAGGACGGGGCGGGATTCCGTCGATTCCAGCGTTTGCTTCCATTCTTCGACGGTCGTAATTTCTCGATAAGTTCGCATGAGGCACTCTCTCCTTTTTCGCTATCGGGACATTTGGTGTTAACAGACGGGAGTGCTGGTGTGCAAAGAATCGCTGGGCAAATGCGACGTGCAGTGCGAGCACCGGGTCGCCTTCACCGGAATTTGCGAGCAGCAGTACGGGCATTCCTTGGTCAGCGGCTTGGCTTCGGGCTGATCCGGAAGAAACCGCTGGGTCAGCTTGTTTGCGTAACGCACGATCAGGAAAATGACAAAAGCCATAATCAAAAACTGCACCACATTATTGAGAAAAAGTCCGTAATTGATCGTAATCGCGTTCGTCTGCTTCGTCTTCTCCAGCGTATCTTGCGCTTCCCCGGACAATGTTATAAATAAATTCGTAAAATCGACTTTGCCGGTCAACATGCCGAGAGGCGGCATCAGTATGTCATTGACCAACGAATTGACGATTTTGCCGAAGGCCGTTCCGATAATAACCCCGACCGCCAAATCCAGTACGTTGCCCCGCATGACGAATTTTTTGAAATCCTTAAGCATGTGCGACTCCCCTTCATGTCCGACGGTTATCCTCTATCATCATACTACAAAGCCGATAGCAAAACCAATCGTGAATAGGACGCTTACGCTTCCCTCAAACTAAACGGGGCGGGTTAAACGGGAAGGGCACGCCCGGAAAGGAGGGGGACGCATGACGCCCAACGACAGCTCGTACGATTGCGCCAACGCCGGGGACGATCTGCATCGGCTCAAGCTAGAAATCGCGAGGCTTAGGGGAAGCGGAGACGAAAGCCCGCAGGCTCAGCAGGAACTGAACAGGCTGGAGAACGAAATGGCCTTTATCCGCAATAAATGCGGCATCCACTGAAACATTTTCCAACGGGGGCACGTCTGGAGAAATGGAGGTGATCCCGTTGAATAAGAAAGCAGGGATGTTGACAAGCATTTTGTTGAGCGCGGGACTCGTATTCAGCGGCAGCGCCGCGGCGTTCGACGATGTAAAGGGCTTGCCCGGAGAAAAAAAGCTGCTGGAACTGAAGCAACGAGGTTTGATTAACGGGGTGACGGACCATCAGTTCGCCCCGAAAAGCAAATTAACCGCGGCGCAGGGCGTGCATTTGCTGGTCAAGGCTTTCGATCTGAGCCTGGCGGGCTTTACGTTCGTCAAACAGCCTCAAGCCAGTGATTCGTTCGATTACGTAGCGAACGACGCCTGGTACGCGGAAGATTTCGTTATCGCGGCGCTTAATGGCGTGCCGATTCCGCGCGATATCGATCCGACGGCCGAACTGACCCGGGAGCAATTCGCAGAGTGGCTTATCGCTGCGGTCGACACGAAAGGGAAATACGCGTTTCCGATGATCTATATGACGATCGCGGACGAAAAGGACGTAACCCCGGAGAAAATGAACGCCATCCAGAAGCTTCTGATTACGAAGATCGGCAAGGTTGACGAAGATGGACGTTTCCGGCCGAAGGAAGCGATTACCCGGGCGGAAGCCGCCGTATGGGTGCATGACGCGATCCGGTTCGTCGAAAAGCGGCAGCAGCAACCTGTGAAGCAATACGAGGTGTCCGTGAAAACAGAAGCCGTCACAAAGGATGTCAACAAAGTCGTTTTGTCCGCCGATCTGCCGAATCCGGGATACGGGCTGCGGATCGAATCGGTCCGATTCACCGTCGACAACGTCGCGGTTATCGGTTACCGCGTGATCGAGCCCGATCCGGATAAAATGTATCCGCAAGTCATTACGAAAGCCGAGGCCGTTACCTACGTGGACGCTCGGTACAAGCTGGAGACGGTCCAGTTGAACTGAGATCCGGGGCGCCCGGCGGGAAGGGAGCGCAGCCCTCATGGAGAACAAGACGCACAAGGGCAACTACAAGGGAACCAATCATATGGAGGCCGAAAACCAGGATATGGCCTTCGTGAACGACACGCTTGAGAACGATCCCGCGGAAAACGCCAAGGCCGGAGCAATCGGCAAACGCGAAGAAAACTGACAACCGGAGCGGCATAAATTTGCCGCTCCGATTTATTTGCAATTTTTTTGGATAAAATGGTTGACACCGGCCATGCGGTTAAAGTATTATACTACTTGTCGCCGCGAACGGCGGACGGAAATCGGACATGATCTGTTAGCTCAGCTGGGAGAGCACCATCTTGACAGGGTGGGGGTCAGTGGTTCGAGCCCACTACAGATCATCGGAGAAACCCTTGCGAAGCAAGGGTTTCTTGTTTCGCCGACCCGCTTCGCGGGTGAAAGGAAGCCGGTTCGGCGAAAATATTTTCCGGGAACAATCTTGACTCATTCCGTTTGTTATGGTAAGTTATTGTATGTTGTCTCTTAAACGACGCGGGGTGGAGCAGTCCGGTAGCTCGTCGGGCTCATAACCCGAAGGTCGCAGGTTCAAATCCTGTCCCCGCAATTATAATGGCAGCCGGGCCCTTAGCTCAGTTGGTTAGAGCGGTCGGCTCATAACCGATTGGTCGCAGGTTCGAGTCCTGCAGGGCCCATATGAATACACGCGGTCGATCCGGCGCAAAACGCCATATGTCTTTACCCCTTGGGGTGAATGGCATATGGCGTTTTGCGTTCGCAAGCGCGCCGATGAGCTGCGGCTGAAGGAAGTACGAAGCGATTAACTGGCGGAACCGCATATGGGCCGTGTACTGTCTACAGACCGGCCATGAGGAACGGCGGGGCATCCACCGTCAGGAATGTTACACTTATACAAAGAAGGAAGGAGGCTTAGAGTCGAGATCGGAAGGGCGTACGATTAAATAAGCAAGGGAAGGTGGTGCGTTTTACTTCTTTTTCAAATTCTGAAGACAGCCGAAAAAAGCGCATCATCCTCGAAGGACGATGCGCTTTTTCTTCTCGAATGATCTGTAGTGGGCTCGAACCACTGACCCCCACCCTGTCAAGATGGTGCTCTCCCAGCTGAGCTAACAGATCACGTTTCGATTTAATTTCGCTGCCGTTTTTCGGCGGCAAGAAGTATAATATCAGATGGGGCAGTCGCTGTCAACACCAAAGAGCAAAAAAATATTTTCATGAAAAAAGCGCCGCTTACGAAGGCGACGCCGGTTCTTCTTGCCCGTCCGAATCGGAGGCGTGTATATAAGCGATCAACGCGATGTTGCCGCCGTAAGCGGCGCCCATTCTTCGCTCCAGCTCCCGGATCTCGTCGAGCCAAGGGCTTCCCGCGGGCAAGGGCGCAATCTCATATGCTTCGTAAGACTTGGTCACGTTCCGTTCACCCCCTCGCTTCGGCTTAGTTTTTCCCAACCGTCCTCGCGGTATGATTCCGGAACAAAAAAGCGGCTGGCCGGAACGGAACGTTCTGCCAACCGCTTTTTCGTCGGATCGGTTCATCAAGCTTCGACGGTGAATTTCGCTTTCATGGTCGCGTGGCCGGTGCCGCAAGGAACGATGCACAGGATCTCGTAGGTGCCCGGCGCGGAGAAGGTGACTTCCTTCGACAGATTCGCGCCCTCCAGCTTCACGTCCAGGCCGACGATTTCGATGCCGTGCTTGCCTTCGGCGTTCACCAGTTTCAGCGTTTTGGTTTCCCCGACCTTCACTTTATATTCTTCCTGGTCAAACTTGAAGTTCGTGGCCGTGATCCGCAGTTGATTCGGATCCGCCGCTTCCGCTTCCTCCGCACCGGACTGTGCGTATTGGACGCCCATAACGGACAGCCCGACGACGCTCGATACGATGAGCAGGGCAAACAACAGCCATTTCTGCATGACCCAATCCTCCAACCTTTTCTTTGTTGACTATTCTCTTATATTAGGCGCACTTATCCGGGGAATCAAGAAAGAGACGCATTTATTTTTGACAAAACCTTGAACATTCATCCCGGCGCGTCGCGGTCACGGTCGGCGCCGAACAGCGATACGATCGTATCCTCAAGTTTGCGGATAATTTTGCCGAATCCGTACCCGATGAGAAACGCCAAGCCGACTTGAGGCAGAAGCGAGGCTTTGACGGTAATGATCAGAATCTCGCTGCGGAACAGCAAAATGCCCATGACGCCCAACCCGCCGCTCAAGACCGGACGCATCACATACCAGATCCAGTAGCGGTTCGTGTCAAGCTGCGACCGGACGGCAAAATGAATGAACAGCCGCAGGCAATACAGCGTGCCGCCCATGCAGCCGGCCGCGAAGTACATCAGGTTGATGTCAAGCCGGGTCGAATCGAGCGCGGACGAACCGCTCTCTCCGTAGTCGCGCAGCAATATGACCAAACCCGCCAGAGAAGCGGCGAAGACGACGGACAAATAAGCGACAATCCAGCGGGCGGATACGGAGCGATGCCAGGGTTCGTTCGGGGCGGGAGATTTCGTCATCGGCGCTGCGTTCATGGGATACGCCTCCTTCTTGCGGCCGCTTCCCATACCGCTCGGGCGGAAGGAAGTGGGTCCATATACCCACCTTATGCTCACTCCTCAATCCTTAGTCGCAAAGCTTTTTCGCGTCGAAAGGAGGGAAACTCTTTACAGGTGGAGTATTACTGTAGTAAGAGATCAATCTCCTGGTGGTGGTGCCCTTTGTCCATTCGAATCTGGATTTCGTTCTACGTGTTGTTCGTGCTCGTCATAACGGGATTCAAGGGGTTATATGGAGATGTTTGGGTGGTGTTGGCGGGGATCGCGTTGGCGGTATCCCTGCTGCTGACGAAACACCCGTTATGGGTAGCTGCCGCTACAGCGTTAAATGCGCTGCTTCACGCGGAGGTCGGCACCCACTTCTGGATCGCCATTTACTACTGGCTGATGGGGGAGAACAATTTTTTGCGGCCGTCGTTGCTGCGCTCGATGCCGGTCTGGAGCTCGAACCTCCTGCTGTTGATTTTGCACCGGTGGTCCCTGCAAGGGAACGACCTTTATCTTTTTGCGACAACCGCGGCGGGCGATCTGCTGATCGGCTGCTGCGTGCTGGCCGTCACGTCGAACATGCGGAAAGCCGTCATCAAGACGAAGGAGCAGTACGA
Source organism: Paenibacillus thermoaerophilus (assembly GCF_005938195.1). Lineage (GTDB taxonomy): Bacteria > Bacillota > Bacilli > Paenibacillales > Reconciliibacillaceae > Paenibacillus_W > Paenibacillus_W thermoaerophilus. The sequence goes on along the minus strand of NZ_VCQZ01000002.1, from coordinate 146,966 downwards.
GGAGAGGGCGAGGCTGTCTTCGCACGACTCGCTGACCGGGCTGTACAACTACGACATTTTTCACAAACGGCTGGAGATGCACCTGTGCGAATACGACCGCCTGACGGTGCTGCTGCTCGATTGCACCGACCTGAAGACGATGAACGATACGCAAGGGTTCAGCGAAGGAGACCGGCTGCTGAAGCAGATCGCGGACGTGCTGCGCATCTTTTTCCCGGATGCGCTCCTCATCGCCCGATACGGCGGGGACGAATTCGCCATGGCGATCCGCAACGACGAAGGCGGCAGGTCGCTGGAGACGATCCGGCAAAAACTGGACGTCGATATCCCGAAACTGACGGGCATTCAAGTTACATACGGCATCGCCACTTACCCGGTCGACGGGCTGACGAAGGACGACCTGATCGTCGTGGCGGAGAAACGGCTGTTCTCCATGAAGAGGGAGATCTGGCTGCAGCGGGAGGATCATCTGCTGCGGTCGGAAAAAATGAGGATGGTCGGGGAACTGGCGTCGGGCATGGCGCACGAGATCCGCAATCCGCTGACGACCGTCAGAGGTTTTTTGCAGATCGCCAAATCCAATCAGTACAACATCGAACCGTGGTATGACCTGATGATGCAGGAAATTACGCGGATGAGCGAGCTGACGGCCGAATTTCTGCAATTTTCCAAGCCGCACGCCTCGTCTTACCGGCTGAAGCCGCTGAACGGCTGCATCGTTCGGGTGATGCAACTGATGGAGAGCGAATCGATCCGAACCGGAATCTCGATCGTATATACGGGTCCCGAGGAGCCGGTATCGGTGCTGATGGACCCCGACAAAATCGTTCAGGTGCTGCTGAATCTGGTGAAAAACGCGTACGAAGCGATGGAGGACGGCGGCACGGTGACGATCGACCTGTCGGTCCGCGGCGAATACGCGGTGCTGGAAGTCAGGGACCAAGGAAAAGGCATTCCGGAGAAGGAGCTGGAGAAAATATTCCGGCCTTTCTTCACGACCAAGGAGTTCGGCACGGGGCTGGGGCTGTCGATCTGCCAAAAAATCGTGCAGGATCACGAGGGGATTATCGAGGTCGAAACAGTAACAGGGCAAGGTACAACCTTTCGGATTACCTTGCCCTTGGGAGTCGCGCAGAAACACGCGTAACGGTACGGTTATGCGTGAAGGGATTCGTTACAGCAGCAAAAATTTGGAGGACATCAGCCGCTCGATTCCTTGTTTCGTAATTTTCGCCATGAAGTGCCGGCCCTGCTTGCGCAGGCGGATCCAGCCCTGGTCGGCCAAATATTCGAGAGCAAAAAACTTCTCGGGATTAATCGAGATGAGATTATCGGGAACGATGGCCTGCTTCCCTTTTTCCGAAAGGAAAAATTGGTAAAATTCCTGGAGCAGTCCAAGTCGAATATGTTCTCGTTTGCCGGAGCGCATCAGCAATCCCTCCCTGACAAAAAACGTGTAACTTATTTTATTAGAATAATTCTAATGGAACAATAACAGATGAGAGGGGTTCTCGTCAAATCTTTGGACTTGACTTTTGCAATCTTCTTGATCTTTTTTGACAAACAGGTGAACGGACAGATTGGGCGGAAGGGCGCAACTCTTTCCGATCCGCGGAGTATACACTAGCAGAAGTCAAGTTCTGGAGGGTTCAGTCCGCATGAAATCGAAATGGAAACCGATCGCAACGATTGCCTTAGCCTTGTCACTCGCCGGTACGGGAGTCGTATATGCCGCGTCTTGGCGAGATACGGCGGTCGGGGTCAGCGTCAACGGGTCCAGGGTGTCGTTCGGCGACGGGGTCGGCGCCCACTTGGTGGAAGGAAGCGTCGTTCTGCCGCTTCGCAAGATGGCCGATTCCTTGCTGGCCATGGTGTCTTGGCAATCGGGAGAAGCGAAGATTTACAGACCGAACGTCCATCTCGTTGTAGCCGAGGAAGTCACGAGGGAAGGGGATTCCTATACGATCGAGCATCCGTTCGGGAAAATTTCTCAAGGATCGCGTAAAAAATTCACCGTATTCGCGCAGATCGACGGCTTGCGGACGGATATCGAATCGTTCCGGCTGCGCGTCCTGACGCCGGGCGGCGCGGTTGCCGACGACTCCGGCGCGCTGCAGGCAGGTTCTTCGGTGAATAACTTCTGGTCGTTGTACGGGTTCAAGGTGGACTTCGACAGCGCCGGAGAATACAAGGTGCAGATGCTGATGAAGCTCCCGGGCGAAGCGGAGACGGTTGTCGCCGAGAAGGCGATCCTCTGCGAATAATCCCGAAGAGCCGTTTGACCGCGTTCTTCCCGCATGGTAATATGTAGGGGAGAATTCGAAGGAAATGAGGGCTGCCGATCATGGCCAACCACGAGCACGAGCACGACGAGAATTGCGGCTGCGAAGAAGAGGAAGTGTTTGTCGTCACGGACGAAAACGGTGTCGACCATGAGATGATCATGGTGTTCACCTTTGAAGCAGACGAGCATGCCTACGCCGTGCTCCTGGACCGCAACGATCCGGAAGCGGACGGCATTATCTTCAAACTCCAGGAGGAGGGCGAAGAGGCCTACCTGGTTCCGATCGAGGACGATGCGGAATGGGAACGGGTGGCGAGCATATACGAGCAACTGGCGGCCGAGGAGAACGAGGGCTGATCGGGCCGGGATCTGTTGCTTGGATATAGAAGGAAGCGCAAAAAGCCTGCCGGGCGAGTACCCGGCAGGCTTTTGCTCGATAACGGGGAAGTTCCGCTCCGCTCCGGCGGCCCGAACCTACTTCCGCGGATTGTAGTACAGCACGCGGCCGTTGAACAGATGGAGCTCGGCTTTCAGTTGCTTGGCGAGGTATTTGCAGAATTCGTTCGCTTTGCCTTTGTCGCCGTGCGTGCAATCCTCGTGCAGCGTCACTTGGACGTGATGGCGCTCCTTGCCGTTTACTTCGCGCTTGCCGACTCCGAACAAAATATAGCGGTATAAATGATTGATTCCTTTTAAATAAAACCAGCGTCCTTCGCCTTCGGGTTTCGTCTCCACGACGTAAGGAAAGGCGGCCTCTTTATAATCCCAGCCGAGCTGCTTGCCGGTTTTGGCCGTCTGTTCCTGATAGCGTTCCAGCCAGCCCCGCAGTTCGTCCAACGTAAGCGATTCGACGGCGGACCCGTCCACAAACGTAATGAAAGCGCTTTGACTCATCGGCGATCGTCCTCTTTCCCGTTGGTTCTTGCTCCCATCATAGCATGTCCTCGGACGGCCGACAACCGCGCGTTCCGCTTCCTTCCCCGTTTCAGGTCCAACTTTTTGCCGAATGAACATCTTCACACGGTCGGACGGATATGATATAGTTATCAATACCTTTCGGATTGAAGACGGAAAATTTCGAAAATAATGCGGGAGGTGCTCGGATGTTCGAGAAAATTTACGATTCCGTTGAACAAGCGCAAGTCCAATACATCGGATATATATCCGATGCGTCCAAGTACGATTTTGCGATTGTATTTTCGAGCCATTTTTTCGGCAAGCCGCTGGTGGTCTGCCTGCAGACGAACAGAGCTTCGATTCTCGGAACCGACGATCTCGACGACCTGCCGCATCTCTTGAAGCTGTTTGATATCAAAGATTTGGAGGAAGGCAAAGAATTGGCCGATCTGCTGCGTAGACGGATGCCCGAACCGCACTTCGACGACCCATATTGACGGAAGCGCCCGCGCAAAAACAGCCCGCCCGATCCGGACTGACGGATCGGGCGGGCTTCAGTATTTTTAGAAGATCGGTTTTCGTTCCACGATGACTTTGATATTTTTGACGCTGCGGTCTTCCGGGCCTTTGACCGGCAAGCCGACCTGAACGTGCTCCATAATGAAGTCGATGTTCTCTTGCGAGATCACTTCTCCGGGCAGCAGGATCGGAATTCCCGGCGGGTACACATAGATGAATTCGGCGATAATGCGGTCTGCGGATTCTTCGAACGGGATGACCTCGGTATCGCCGTAGAACGCGTCGCGCGGCGTCATCACGAGCTGCGGGATCGGCGGCGTCTTGATCACCAGCTCGCGCGCCTCCCGCGTATTGTGGAACACGCGCGACATCTCCGCCAGCGCCTCCACCAGCCGGGATACCGTCGATTCGTCGTCGCCGGGGGTGACCAGGCATAGGATGTTGTACATGTCGCTCAGTTCGATCTCGATGTTGTAGTGGTCGCGCAGCCAGTTTTCCGCCTCGTAGCCGGTGATGCCCAGATGGCGCACGTGAATGGTCAGCTTCATCGGGTCGTAGGCGTAGGTCGCCTCCGTGCCGAGCAGCTCTTCGCCGAAGCAGTACAGCCCCGGTATGCCGTTGATGCGGCGCCGGGCGTTCTGGGCGAGTTGGATCGCTTTCTCCGCGATCTCCCGGCCATGCAACGCGAGATGCCGCCGCGAGCAGTCAAGCGAAGCCAGAAGCGGATAAGACGTCGACGTCGTCGTCAGCATGCTGATGATCGTCTGGATGCGCTTGGCGTTAACCCTCGTGCCCTGAACGTTCAGCACCGAGCTCTGCGTCATGGAGCCTCCGAGCTTGTGCACGCTGGTCGCGGCCATATCCGCGCCCGCTTGCATTGCCGACATCGGAAGAGTATCATGGAAATGCATCAGGACCCCGTGAGCTTCGTCGACAAGCACCGGTATGTCGTAGCTGTGGACGAGATCGACGATTTCCTTTAGGTTGGCGCATATGCCGAAGTACGTCGGATTAATGACGAGAACGCCCTTGGCGTCGGGATGGCGCTCCAGCGCTTTGCGCACGGATGACAGCGTAATCCCGTGATCGATCCCGAGCCGCGTATCGCGTACGGGGGAGAGGAATACGGGTTTCGCCCCCGCGAAGATGATTGCGGACAAGACGGACTTATGGACGTTGCGCGGCACGATGATTTTGTCTCCCTGGGAGCAGACGGACAAAATCATGGTCATGATGGCCGTGCTTGTGCCTTGTACGGAAAAAAACGTATAATCCGCGCCGAACGCGTCGGCGGCCAGCCGCTGCGCTTCCTCGATGACGCCTGTCGGTTGGTGCAGGTCGTCGAGCGGTGCGATGTTGATGAGGTCGATGGATAACACATTGTCACCGACGAATCGGCGGAATTCCTCGTCCATGCCGGCCCCTTTTTTATGGCCGGGGATGTGGAATTGAAGCGGTTGGTTGGCCGCGTGTCGCTCCAGGGCGGAGAACAGCGGAGTGCGCGTGTGGTCCACGGCTGCACCTTCTTTCTGCTATACATATCCGCATAAGATGCGTTGAACAATCAAGAGTATATCAAATGTGACCGGGGATGCAAGTCCCGCAGGAGGAGATCTTTTGAAACCGCTCGGGAAAGCGCGATTGGCGGCATCGGAAACCGGCTCCCGGTTCGTGCTCCAGCTTCTCGCCATCATGTTTTTGGTCGAATTCGTCAAAGGCGCGCTGCTGGTCAGCGTCCTGCCGCTGTACTTGGACAATGTGCTCCGGTTCAGCGGCTTTCTGATCGGTCTCACCTTTGCGCTTCAATATATGGGAGACAACCTGTTCCGAAGCCCGATCGGCTGGGCGATCGACCGGATCGGCTACAAGCCGGTGATGTTCGCCGGCGTGCTGTTGACGATGACGTCCGTAAGCCTGCTCAAATGGTCGTCCGACCCGTTCTGGGTCGTCGCGGCATGCGCCCTGCTCGGCGTCGGCACGTCGCCGCTGTGGCCGTGCGTCATGACGGCCGCTACCTCGCGCGGCGGAGAGAAGGCGCAGAGCACCGTGATCAGCACGATCTATCTGGCGTGGTTCTCCGGGGTCGGAATCGGTCCGATCGTGATCAATTTTTTTGAAGATGTTCGCTACGAGACCCCTTTAAACATATTGCTGGCGATGAGCGCCGCGGGCATCGCTCTGGCGATGACGCTCCCGCGGGGAGAGCGCTCCTCCGACCGGGCGGACGGGCAGCCGGAACAAGCGGGGCCCGCTCCGGTCGGACGGGGGCGCATCGGCCGGATCAAGGCGTATTTCGCCGAAGCGCACGCCGCGCTTACGGTTCGTCCGATTTTTTATCCGGCGCTGTTTCTGCAGACGTTCGCGCTTGGTTTGCTTATTCCCGTCTTGACGATCTACGCCCGCGAGGTTCTGCATTTTACCGCGAAGCAGTACAGCCTGCTGCTTCTGATCGGCGGCGCCGTAACGGCGCTGCTCATGGTGCCCGTCGGCCGCATGTGCGACAGGTGGGGGATCATGCGGTTTTCTTCGGCGGGATTTTTGCTGAGCGGGGGGGCGCTGCTCCTGTTTACGCTCGGCCGCGATTTCGTTTATGTCGTCGCGATGGTTGTTTTGCTGGGGACAGGCTATGCGCTGCTGATCCCGGCCTGGAACGCGCTTGTCGCAACTGCGGTGCCCAAGGAGAAGCGGGGAGCGATCTGGGGCTTTTTCCTGACGATCGAAGGGCTCGGAACGGTCTCGGGTTCCGTTGCTTCGGGCCTGCTCCGCGATTGGGCCGGCCATGAGGCTCCGTTTATCGTCAGCGGAACCGTGCTGCTTGTCTTGTTCGTGGCGCAATTATTTATTTTTCCCAGGAGGCTTCTCACATCATGAATCAACGACTGCTCCTTGTCGCGGCGATCGTCTTTCTTGTTTTTGTCGGATTCGGCATCATCATTCCGGTGATGCCGAGCCTGATGAGCCCGACGCATCTGTCCTGGATGCTCGCCGCGTATTCGGTTGCGTCCTTCCTCATGTCCCCGGTCTGGGGAGCCTTGTCGGACCGGATCGGCCGCAGGCCGGTGCTGCTGCTCGGCTTGACGGGTTTCGCGGTCAGCTTCGCCCTGTTCGGCCTCGCATCGGGCGAGTTGTGGCTGATGTACGTTTCGCGGCTGCTGGGCGGATTGTTCTCGGGCGCGACGATGGCTTGCGCCGTCGCTTATGTCGCCGACATCACAACCGAGGAGAAACGAACCTCCGGCATGGGCTTGATCGGGATGGCGATCGGCCTCGGCTTCGTCTTCGGCCCGGGCATGGGGGGACTGCTGAGCGCCTTGGGCAGCTCCGTTCCTTTTTTTGTGGCGAGCGCCCTGACGGTGGGCACGCTGCTGCTCGCCTCGGCCAAGCTGCCGGAATCGCTCTCGCCCGACAAGCGGGGAAGAACCCGCGCGGCCGGCCAATCCCGATGGAGCGCCTTCCGGGGCGTGCTTCGGCCGCTGTACATGCTGTCGTTTATCGTGACGTTTTCCATGACGGGGATGGAAACGACGATCTTTTATTTCCTCGGCCATGCGATCGATGCCGATTCGCGGGATATGGGCATTTTGCTGACGATCAGCGGCTTGGTCGGCGCCTTGATTCAAGGGGGAGTCGTGCGGCGGTTCGTCAAGCGCGGCGACGAGGTCAAGGTCGTCTCGATCGGCCTCGTGCTTTCCGCCGCGGGATTGTGGCTGCTGCTGGCGTCGTCGAGCTTCTGGACGTCGGCGCTGTACCTGAGCGTGTTCGCCGTCGGCAACGCGCTGATCCGGCCCTGCGTCACCTCGCTGATTACGCTGAAGGCCGGGAACGATTACGGGGCGGCATCCGGTTTAAGCTCCGCGATGGACAGCTTGGGGCGTATCGTCGGCCCGCTGGCCGGAGGGTATTTGTACCTGGCCGGGATGAATTGGCCGTTCGCGGCGGGAGGTCTCTTGTGCCTGCTGTCCTTGGGATTTGTCGTCTGGTTCATGCGGGCGGACCGGACCGCAGAGGTAAAAGCGAGCGCATGAGCGAAGAAAAAGGGGGTGTCCCACGGGCCGATGCGGCCTGCGGGGCACCCCCTTCCCGTTCTGGCGGCTCACGGCGAAGGCAAGTCCCGGGATTGGATCGAGCGATACTCCAGCCATTTGCCGACGGCTTGCTCCAGCCGGGAACGCAGCCCGTCGCGCAGCTCCTCTTCGTTTACGCCCTTGGAAGCCGCGGTTCCCGTAATGGAAGCGCCCTGGCGGAGATGCTGCACGAGCTCCGCTTTGTCCAGGCCGAGCGATTGGGCGACCTGGGCCCAATCGGGCCGGAGCGGCTGGCGGCTCTTCGGCCGGCGGTTCAGGAAGGAGCGGGCCAGTTGGTCCCACCGCTTCCTGATTTGTGCGGCGCTGTCGGACGGAATCCGGTCGGTCGCGACGGCTTCCTCCAGCTTTTTCAGCCGGGGGGCCAGCAGCTTGCGGATAAAAGCATCCGGCGAATAGCCTGCGTCGGCGACGACTTCGGCGGCGCTTTTCGTCCGGAGGCGGCGGGCAAGCTCCCGCGTCCCGATGCCCAGCAGCAACGCCGTCTCTTCGAAGTAGGGCAGCGCGTCGCGCTGCGAGCGTTTGCCCGCGCGGCTGACCGCCGAAGCTTTGTCCTGCACGACAGCGGAACGGTCCGCCGCTCCGAGCGAGCGGTCCAGACTGGGAGCGGTTCCGGAATAGGCTCCGATCCAGAGTCCCCCTCCGATCATAAAGGAAAGCGCCAGCGCGCTTAACATGCTTTTTTGCGTCTTGATATCCATCATTCCACCTTCTTTCGTCGAGAGATTGTTAAGTATCCGGAGGTTGCTGTCGTTATGATGTTCGGCATCCGCTCGGAATCTGTCGCGGTTGTCGCGGGAATCGGTTCTTGTCCTTGAGAGAGGACGGCGGAACGATTCGCCCGGACTATCTGAATTATAACATGTCCCGGCGTCCGAATTCCTTAAAGAAACTAAAAGAAACTTAAAAGATCGAAATGTTGCCGCTCTTCGCCGTTCTCCGGGCGACCGTCAGGAGGTTGCCCGGACGGCCAGGCGATACAGCGGCAGCAAGACGTCGAACGCTTCGCTCACCGTCTCCAGCAGACGGTTCCCGTCCGCCGCCGTCTCGCTGTCCCGGGGCAGATGAATGCCGCACAGCAGCTCGGCCTGTTTGACGCCGGCCAGTCTGCGGAACAGTTCCTCCAGATCCCGGTCGGACAGATCGGACATCCGCACGGCTTCGGGTCTCATATGGTTGCCCGACCAGACGAAATGAGCGGGGATAAGGCCGCGGATGTCCCGAATCCGCTCCAGCAGCTTCCCGGCGAACGCCTGCTTATAGGGGTATTCGTAGATAACGGCGAATTGCGCGAACAGGTGCGTCGACCATAAGCCGACCTGGAAATGAGGCAGCGCCTTGTATCCGCGCTTGGAGCTCGACCAGGCGACCCAACTGTCGTCCGGAGGGTTGATCGTGCGCCGGGCGTGCTTGGCGACGTGCGCATACATCGGTTCGCCGCAGCGCGCGGACAGCTCCGGGGCGAGGGAGTCGCCGACGGCCTGGAGCTTGGGGCGGACTTGCCCGATCAAAGCCTGCATGCGCGCTTCAAGTCCGGGTATCGTAAAGACATCGAAATCGGACGATTGGAATCCTATTACATGATGGTTCATGATGAGGGGGTCCTCCTGTTAAACTTTTCTATCCGCTCTACCGATAATATCATAATGGGAAGCAACCCCAAAATCCGGACGGGCGTTCGGCTCTGTCCGCAACAATGAGGTGATGCGGCTTTGAAAAACCGGGTGCGCTGGAAAGCGGCGGGCTTGTCCGCCGCGCTTATGCTGTCGTTCGCCGCGGGCGTTTGGGCGGATGACGGCATACAGAAGGTCGAAGCCTACTTGCGTAAGGATTTCAAGGTGACGCTGAACGGCAAAAAACAAAACCTCGAGCACACGCCGCTCGTGTATAACGGCTTCAGCTATTTGCCTGTGCGCGAAATGTCGCGCCTGCTGGGCGCAGAGATCACTTGGGACGAGGCGGGCAAAACGATCGGCATCATCCGGCCGACGCTGACTCCGGCGCCTACGCCGGCGGTCAGTCTGAGGCCGTCGCAGACGCCTCCGCCCGTCTCGACGCCGACCCCGCTGCCCTCGGACGATCGGGATCTGCAGGAGATCTGGGACGCGACGCCGACCGAGATGAAGCTGGAGCAGATCGTCCGCTATCAGGTGACCTATCAGGGCAGGCCGGCGTCCTGGCTCGGCAATGTGTACAACGGAACGATTTTTGTGCGCGTCGAGGACGCGGCGTTAAGCGGCTTGACGGTGTCCGGCCTGAAGCTGACGCAGGAGAAGCTGACCGAAACGCCGTACGTATCGATTGATCTGCTTCGGACGCATATGACCGAGCAGCCGTTTTTCCAAACGGAGCCGGGGCCGCTGGTCTACGGCGAGACCGATCCGAAGAAAATCGAAGTCATCAAAAATTATTTGGGCTCCTACTCGGACATTACGCACGAAATTCGCGCCATGGGCAACAACACGTACAGGCTGCTGGTGGAATACCCGCAGTTTACGGGGGACGGCAAATGGAGCTACCGAATCTTGACGCTGTCCCCGAACAATACGGCCAACGGCTGGTACATCTCCTCGGCTTCCTCTTCTTCGCTGCCGGGAGCGTTCAAGACGTCGACGCCGACGCCATAAAAGCTCCGGCCGAACCGGCTTGTTTCCCCGCATTACGGGGGACGAGCCGGTTTTTTTTCTCCAATTTTTCCGGTCCCCTTCAAAAATCGTCAATAATCCAAGTTGCTGTTTCATAAAATCGGTAATAAGATAGAGGTAAGAGCTAAGTTGTCAGAACATTCAGGCACAAGTGGCAGGAAGGCGCCTCACGGTTTCATCCGCTTCCGTCAAACCGAACTGCACCGGCGCTAGGAGGGGATTGCGGTGAACAAAGGGTACGAAGTGGAATATTGCAATCTGGAGCTCCGTTTCGACCGTCGGCAAGTGCGAAGTTTCATCAAGTCGTTGATTCAGGAAGGGTACTCGCTTTACTGGAATGAAAGCGAATCGCAATTCATCATCTCCATCCGGACGGGGCGCAAGCTGGTCAAGTTGAAGTTTCAGCGGTTGGGCGAACGGTACAAAATTGTCGGAGACTATTCATTCAAGGACGAGAAGCTGTCGGAGCTGCTTGAGAAAATGATCGGCGATACGCGAGGACATGCCATCGTGAAACGATTCCGCGACCGACAAATCCTGATCGAAAACATCATGTTCGGCGAAATCATCCGCACGGTGGAAATTGTGGGGGTGGATCATAAAGTGTTGTACCAAAAAAATCATTCCGTAACGTTCGAAGAGATGGTGCAGGCGTTCAAAAACAAGCGCGCCGAGGAACGTGCGGCCGTGCTGAGACTGGAAATCGACTACGAACTGGCGACGCTGCACGAAGCCCTGCAGCGCCAGGATGAGGAGCAGGCGGCCGCCAGCAAGGAGAAACTCGCCGTCATGAGGGTGGAGATGCTTCAATTGGAATTGTGAACGAACGGGGACGGCCGCGAGAGCGGCCGTCTTGTTTGTATGGCGGGAAACCTGGAGCAGCGCGTCCGATGTCCGGATCACGCAAATGATTATTGTTAACGTGTGCATATTATGATAAGATGAATCCGGAGGTGACGGGGATTGAGCGTTACGATCAAGGATATCGCTCGTATGGCCAACGTTTCGCACACGACCGTGTCGCGGGCGCTGAACGACAGTCCGCTGATCAATGCCGAGACGAAAGAACGGATCAAGCAAATTGCCCGTTCGCTTAATTATACGCCGAACTTTAACGCCAAAAGTCTCGTGCTCGAACGATCGTACAATATCGGCTTGTTCTTCTCCACGCTGCGGTCGGGGACGTCGGCCACGTTCTTCTATTCCGCCGTGGCCGGTGTCAACGGCTTGATTCACGGCAAGTACAACCTCGTCGTCAAAGGAATTGACGACTATCTGGAAGGCGCTCCCCTGTCGCGCAAGATGTTCGACGGCATTCTCGTCGTCAGCCAAAGCTCGGACGATATGGGCTTTATTCGCGCTGTCCGGGAAGCGGGCATTCCGCTGGTCGTCCTGAACCGCTCGCCCGAAGGCGTCGCCAGCATAAGGGCCGACGACCGCATCGGCTCCGACCGGATCACGCAGTACATGATCGACCAAGGGCATACCGAGCTGGCCATGATCGAGGGCATGCCCGGCTTCAGCTCGTCTTACGAGCGCAAGCAAGGGTTTATCCAGGCGCTGGTCCGCAACGGCATCGATCCGGCTCCGCACCGTTTCGTTCCCGGCAACTACGACGTGGAGAGCGGTTACCGCGGCATGCGTCTGCTGCTGGAGCAGGAGCGGCTGCCGACGGCGGTGTTTTGCGCCAACGACGATATGGCGGTCGGCGCGATGAAGGCCGTCCAGGAAGCGGGGCTGAAGGTTCCGGACGATATATCGCTGGCGGGCTTTGACGACAGCAGCTTTGCGCGATACTTGACGCCCGCGCTGACGACCGTCCGCAGACCGATCGAACAGATCAGCCGGCTGGGAACCGAACGGCTGCTCGACATGATCGACCGCAAGACCCGGCCGGACAAGGCCGAAGCCGAGCTGATCGACACCGTGCTGGTTATCCGCGATTCCGTCAAACGCATCACCCGTTAAGCGAGACCATCATCCAACCGTATCAAGGAGGACACACCCATGTCTGCATGGACGCAAGCGATTGAAGCATTAAAAGCCGGCCGTGTTCCGGAGTCTACGGGCGAACTGAAAGTGTATCCCCGTTCGTATGCGGAATACGAGGGCACCAGGCTGGTAATGGCGAAGGCCGGATACGACAAAGCGATTTTGGCCGCAGGCGCAAGCCCGCTGTTCGACGCTCTGGAAGGGCAAGCCGAAGCCGGCGGCAAAGTTTGTCCGCTGACGCACGCCAACCGTCTCGTCCTGAACGAATATTTCCCGTGGACGAAACCGCGCGCCTTCGGCACGCAGATTGCGACGATCGGGCTCGGCGACCGTCTGGGTCTGGCGGCTCCCGGGCATATTAAAACGGTTGCGGGCCGCGACGTGCGCCCGATTCTCGCCCAGCAAAGCATCCGCGAGCTGAACCTGACGGGCCGCAACTACAAGGAAGTCGTCGACGCCGCTTGCTTCGGCGCGTTCCAGGAAGGCTACCGCGACGGCTTCGGCGCGGACGGCGACCATCTGAAGGTGGACTCCGACATACAAATGGCGATGGATCTCGGCTTTACGATGCTGACGCTGGACTGCTCCGAGAAAATCGACAATACCATCGAAGGGTTGGACGCCGCCGCCATCGAATCGAAGTACGCGGCGCTCCCGCAGGAGGTTCGCAGCCGTTACGAAAGCCGTTATTTGAACCGGTCGTTCGACGTCGGCGGACACGCCATCTCGTTCGACCGCGCGGCGCTGATGAAAAACGTGCTGATCTACGGGCAAGCCATCGAATTTATGGTGTACGTATACGAAACCTATATTACGAAAGCGGGCCGCGAGGTAGACTTTGAAATCTCCATCGACGAGACGATGACGCCGACCGATCCGGAGTCGCATTTCCTGGTCGCGAACGAGCTGTACGCCCGCGGCGTGACGATCTACAGCATGGCGCCGCGCTTCTGCGGCGAGTTCCAGAAAGGAATCGACTACATCGGCGACCTCGCGCAATTCGAGCGGGAGCTGATCGTGCACGCGGCGATCGCCGACCATTTCGGCTACAAGCTGAGCATCCATTCCGGCAGCGACAAATTCAGCGTATTCCCGATTATCGCGAAATACACGAAAGGGCGCTTCCACGTCAAAACGGCCGGCACGAACTGGCTGGAAGCCGTCCGCACCGTCGCGAAGGTCAACCCTTCGCTCTACCGCCGCATGCATGCTTACGCCCTGGAGCATTACAAGGAAGCGCTCGCGTATTACCACGTCACGACGGACTTCGCGGCGATCAAGCCGCTCGATCAGGTGGCCGACGAGGATCTGCACACGTATATGGACGAGAACAACGCCCGCCAAATGATCCATATCACGTACGGCATCCTGCTTCAGGCGAAAGACGCCGACGGCCGTCCGCTGTTCAAGGACGAGTTCTACCGGACGCTCAGCGACCAGGAAGAAGCGTACGAGGCTTCCCTGCGGAGCCATATCGGCAAGCATCTGGAGCTGCTCGGCAAGTAAAATATCCGACTGGAGGTCCACACCATGAGCGAAGTCATCCGGCAAGTGCTGAAGGATATCCCGATCCCGAAAATGGTGCGCATCCGCCAGCGGTTTGACGGAACAAAGATCGAAAACCCGGCGGCGGAATTGGAGGCGAAGTTCGCGCAGTCCGACGTGCTGAAGCGCATCAAGCCCGGCGACCGGGTGGCGGTCGGAGTGGGCAGCCGCGGCGTGGCGAACATCGCGGCGTTCACCCGGGTCACCATCGACGCGATCAAGTCGGCGGGAGGCGTGCCGTTTATCGTGCCGTCCATGGGCAGCCACGGCGGCGCGACGGCGGAAGGGCAAGCCGAAGTGCTGCATCATCTCGGCATTACGGAAGAAGCGATGGGCGCGCCCATCCTGTCCTCGATGGAGGTCGTCAAGATCGGAGAGCTTGAGAACGGGCTGCCCGTCTACGTGGACAAATACGCTTCGGAAGCCGACGCCATCGTCGTCATCAACCGCGTCAAGCCGCATACGGCCTTCCGAGGGCGCATCGAGAGCGGCCTGATGAAGATGATTGCGATCGGCCTCGGCAAGCAGAAGGGCGCGGAGGCGACGCATCAGCTCGGGTTCAAGTATATGGCGGAAAACGTGCCGAAAATGGCGCGGGTCATGATCGAGAAGCTGCCGATCCTGTTCGGCGTGGCCGTCGTCGAGAACGCGTACGACGAGACGTGCCGCATCGAGGTTATTCCCGCCGAAGAGATGGAGGAGCGGGAGCCGGAGCTGCTAATCGAGGCGAAAGCGCGCCTTCCGAAAATCCTGTTCGACCAGATCGACGTGCTTGTCGTCGATTATATCGGCAAAAACATCAGCGGCGACGGCATGGACCCGAACATCACGGGCCGTTATCCGACGCCGTATGCGAGCGGCGGACCGGACGTCTCCAAGATCGTCGTGCTTGACGTGACGAAGGAATCCAAAGGCAACGCGAACGGCGTCGGCACGGCCGACTTCACGACGAAGCGCCTGCTGGACAAGATGGATCACGCCGGCACGTTTATGAACGGCTTGACGTCGACCGTATGCGCACCGACGAAAATCTCCACGTATTTCGAGAACGACAAGCTTGCGATCCAGGCGGCCATCAAGACGTGCAACATCCTCGATTACACCAAATGCCGTCTCGTGCGCATCCGGGATACGCTGCACCTGGGCGAGATCGAGATCTCCGTCAATATGCTCGAAGAAGCGCGCAACCATCCGGATATCGAAATATTGACGGAACCATACGAATGGACGTTTGACGAAGAGGGGTATTTGCCGAAATGACTCAGATTCAACCGCAAAGCGTGGTCGTGACGGTCGACCTCGGCACCACGAGCACCAAAACGATGGCGGTGACGCGGGAAGGTCGCATTCTCGCGTCGCATTCCATCGAATACCCGCTGCATACCCCGATGCCGGACCGGGCGGAGCAGGACCCGGACGAAATATTCCGGGCGGTCGTCGCGGGCGTGCGGGCCGTGACGGACAAGGCGGGCCTTCGGCCCGAGGACGTGCTGTGCATGTCCTTCAGCTCCGCGATGCACAGTCTGATCGCCGTAAGCGCCGACGGGCTGCGCCCGCTGACGCCCTGCATCACCTGGGCGGACAACCGGAGCGCGCCTTATCTTCCGGTTCTGCGGGAGAAGGCAGACGCGTTGGCCCTATACAGGCGCACGGGAACGCCGATTCATCCGATGTCGCCGCTGCTGAAGCTGATGTGGCTGACCGACCGCGAGCCGGAGCTTTACCGGAATACTTATAAATTTTTGGGCATCAAGGAATACGTGCTCGCGCATCTGTACGGCCGGTTCGTCATCGACCATTCGCTGGCGAGCGCAACCGGGATGTTCAATCTGGAGAAGCTCGACTGGGACGAGGAAGCGCTGGCCGTCTCCGGAGTCGGCCGGGAGAAGCTGCCGGAGCCGGTTCCGACGACGTATGTTCTTGAAGGCTTGAATCCGCGCTACGCGGCGGAGATGGGGCTGAGCCCGTCCACGCCGACCGTCGTCGGGGCGTCCGACGGCGTCCTGGCCAATCTGGGCGCCGGGGCGATGGAGCCCGGCGTCGTGGCGGTGACGATCGGTACGAGCGGCGCCGTGCGCGGCGTCGTCAACAAGCCGTTGACCGACCCGGAGGGCCGGCTGTTCTGCTATGCGCTGGCCCCCGGCTATTGGGTGGTCGGCGGACCGATCAACAACGGCGGCGTCATGTTCCGGTGGGTGAGGGACCAGCTCGCGACGCTGGAATCGGCGGAAGCGAGACGCCTCGGCGTCGATCCTTACGACCATCTGACGGAGATCGCGCGTTCGGTGGCCCCCGGTTCGGACGGCTTGCTGTTCCTGCCGTTCCTGATGGGCGAACGCGCGCCATACTGGAACGCCAACGCGCGCGGGACGTTCTTCGGCCTGACGCTGGCGCACGAGAAGAAGCATATGATCCGGGCCGTGCTGGAAGGGGTCATGTACCGCATCCAGTCGATCGTCGCGCCGCTTGAGCAGCTTAGCGGCCCGACCCGCGAGGTGCGGGCGTCCGGCGGATTCGCGAGATCGACCTTCTGGCGGCAGATGCTGTCCGACGTGCTCGGCACCAGCGTTACGGTGCCGGACGCGATCGAAAGCTCGGGCCTGGGCGCCGCCCAATTGGCTTTGCTCGCGATGGGACAGACGAAAAACTTCGACGGCGTGCACGAATGGGTCAAGGCGGGCAGCCGCCACGAGCCCGATTCTGCGGCGCATGCGAGATATAAACAGTTGACGGCGATCTACATGAACGTGTACCATCAATTGAAGGACTCATTCGATGCCATCGCCGCGTATCAGAACAACACGCAATTCGGGAACGTGACGAAAGGATGAAACCGAACATGAACTTGTTTGATCTGACCGGCAAAACGGCTGTCATCATCGGAGGCAACAGCACGCTGGGGGGTTCCATGGCGGTCGGCTTGGGCGGACACGGCGCCGACGTGGCCGTCGTGGGACGAAACGAAGAGAAGAGCGAAGCGGTGGTCAAGCAGATCGAAGCGGTCGGGGGCAAAGCGAAGGCGTTTAAAGCCGATACGACCAGCGAAGCCGATCTGCGCCGCGTTCTGGCGGAAGTTCTCGAATGGACCGGCCGCGTCGACGTGCTGATGAACTGCCCGGGCAAAAACAGTTCGACGCCGTTCTTCGAGCTGACGATGGAGGAATGGGATTCCATCATGGAAGTGAATCTCAAAGGCGTCGTACTAGCCTGCCAGATTTTCGGCAAACATATGGTGGAATCGGGCAACGGCGGCAGCATTATCAACATCTCTTCGGTATCCTCGGACCCGCCGTTGTCGAAGGTGTTCACGTACAGCGCCTCCAAGGCCGGAGTCAACAGCGTCACCAAGTTCCTCGCCCGCGAATTCGCTCCGGCGCGCGTGCGCGTCAACGCCATCATTCCCGGCTTTTTCCCGGCGGAGCAAAACCGCAAGATTTTGTCTCCGGAGCGGGTCGAGTCGATCATGAAGCATACGCCGATGAACCGCTTCGGCGAAGCGAGCGAATTGCAGGGCGCAGCGGTGTTCCTGGCGTCCGAGCGGGCTTCCGGCTTCGTGACCGGCGCTCTGATCCGCGTGGACGGCGGATTTGGCGCGATGACCATCTGAACCGGCGCAAGGCATCCCTTATTACCAGACAGAAAAGGATGGAGATGGAAGCATGTCCAAGCAGCAAATTGGCGTCATCGGTCTGGCCGTCATGGGCAAAAACCTGGCGCTGAACATCGAAAGCCGCGGGTACAGCGTATCCGTGTATAACCGTTCGCGCAACCGCACCGACGAGATGATCGCGGAAAACCCGGGCAAAAATCTGTTCCCGACCTATACGCTGGAAGAATTCGTAGCGTCGCTGGAAAAACCGCGCAAAATCTTGATCATGGTCATGGCGGGCGCCCCGACGGACGAAACGATCGATCAGCTCGTGCCTCTGCTCGAGGAAGGGGATATCCTGATCGACGGCGGCAACGCTTATTTCCCGGACACGCAGCGCCGCAACAAAGCGCTTGAAGCGAAGGGCATCCGTTTCATCGGCGCGGGCGTCTCGGGCGGCGAAGAGGGCGCGCTGAAAGGTCCGGCCATCATGCCGGGCGGCCAGGAGGACGCCTACCGTCTCGTCGAGCCGATTCTGACGGCCATCTCCGCCAAAGTCAACGGCGATCCTTGCTGCACGTATATCGGACCGGACGGAGCGGGGCACTATGTCAAAATGGTGCATAACGGCATCGAGTACGGCGACATGCAGCTCATCTGCGAAGCTTACCAGTTGCTGAAGGACGTGCTGGGAGCCGAGGCTCCGGAACTGCACGAGATTTTCGCCGAGTGGAACCGGGGCGAGCTCGACAGCTACCTGATCGAGATTACGGCCGACATCTTCACGAAATACGATCCGGAAACCGGCAAGCCGATGGTCGACGTCATCCTCGACAAAGCCGGCCAAAAAGGCACCGGAAAATGGACAAGCCAAAGCGCGCTGGATCTCGGCGTGCCGCTGACGATGATTACGGAGAGCGTCTTCTCCCGCTTCCTGTCGGCGATGAAGGAAGAGCGCGTGGCCGCGAGCCGCGTGCTGAAAGGGCCTCAGTCCCAGCCGTTCGACGGCGACCGCAAAGCGTTTATCGAAGCGGTCCGCCGCGCCCTGTACGCGAGCAAAATTTGCTCCTACGCCCAAGGCTTCGCGCAAATGCGCGCCGCTTCGGAGCATTACGGCTGGAACCTGAACTACGGCAACATCGCGATGATCTTCCGGGGCGGCTGCATCATCCGGGCCCGCTTCCTGCAAAACATCAAGGATGCGTACGACCGCAATCCGGATCTGCGCAACCTGCTGATGGACGAATATTTCGGCGGGGTGATCGCGCAATACCAGGACGCATGGCGTCAAGTGGTCGCCACGGCGGTATCCCGCGGCATTCCGGTGCCGGGCTTCTCGTCGGCGCTGGCGTACTACGACAGCTACCGCACCGAACGGCTGCCGGCCAACCTGCTGCAGGCGCAGCGCGACTACTTCGGCGCGCATACGTTCCAGCGCGTCGACAAGGAAGGCACGTTCCACTTCCAGTGGATCAACTGATCCGGACCGCCGTCAACCGCGGCCGGGAAGCAAGCCGAAAGCCGCATCGTGCAGCAGCCGCTTGAGCCGGGCGGCGTCCTGATCGTGGAACGACCTCCGGTGCACAAGCCACAGCGCGATATCGGCATACGCTTGAAAATGCGCAAGCAAACGAGGCTGAGGGAGTTGCTGCAAATGCGGCAAGCCCTCGGCCATTTTTTGTCGCACGTAATCGAGCAGCCAGACGACGTCCTCCCGGGTGAGAGAACCGGAGGGATCGAGCAGTCGTTCGATTCTCCGGCGATTCGGGTCCATATGGGATGCAGGAAGCAAGATTCGTCACTCCTTCGGGTTCGCATACAAGAATCGCGCACAAGAATCGCGGACTCGACCGGCTGAATTTTCGCCAAGCGCGCCAGGGCCTCCGGAGGGGAAACCGTTATCCTTGTATATCTATCATTACTGGGAAGTCTGAAAAATATTCGCGATAATCGGCGCCGGATAGCGGTCTTCCTGCGCGCTGTGATATGATTTGGAAGAATCGGGGACACCCCGCAAACGGACGAGACAAGGGTGAAAGGACGATATGAATAATATCGTGTTGGTCGGATTTATGGGGACGGGCAAATCGACGGTCGGCCGAGCGCTGGCCGAACGTCTCGGCTGGTCCTTCGTCGATTCGGATGCGCGGATCGTGGAGAAGGCGGGAGTCGATATTCCGTCGATATTCGCCGCCAGCGGCGAAAGCGGATTCCGCGAGCTGGAGCGCGAAGTTATCGGCGAGCTGATGGCCGGATGCAGGCAGGTCGTCGCAACCGGCGGCGGGGCCGTGCTGTCCGAGCGCAACCGCGAGGCTATGCTCGGCGGAGGGTTTGTCGTCGCGCTGCTCGCGGAGCGGGACGTCATTATCGAGCGGGTGCGCGGCGACGCCAACCGGCCGCTGCTTGCGGGCGACCTGGAGGCGCGGGTAGACAAGCTGCTCGCCGAGAGGGCCGGCGCCTACGACTTCGCGCATCTGTCCATCGATACGGGCGGCATGACGCCGGAGGAAGCGGCGCGAGTCATCGCGGAGGCTTATGCGGCGAGACGGCCGGGCGGTATCCATGCCGAATAAGGGCGGCAGTCCGGCATGGGCGGCCAAGTACGGTTTGATCGGGCTCGCCGGCGTCGCGGGGGCGTTGTGCCGGTGGCGGCTAGGGCTGCTGCTTAATCCGGAACCAGGCGGCGCGTTCCCGGCCGGCACGTTCGCCGTCAATCTGGCGGGTTGTTTGCTGCTCGGCTATTTGAACGCCCGCTTCGCGACGGGCGTCCGCCTGAAGCCCGTATACCGGTCGGCGATCACGGCCGGATTCATCGGGTCGTTCACGACTTTTTCCGCCCTTAGCTACGAGACGCTCGCCTTGTGGCGGTCGGGACATGCGGCAACCGCTGTGCTGTATGCGGCCGTCAGCGCGGCTGCGGGACTCGCGTGCGTGGCAGCGGGAGAGAAGTGGGCCGGACGGCCGCGCCGGAGGGACGGAGCATGAACGCGATGGATATTCTGCTTGTGGCGGCGGGCGGATTCGCCGGAGCGGTGGTGCGGGCCGCCGTGTCGGAATTTGCGAATCGGCCATACCCAAGGGCGATTCCTTATGGTACACTGTCAGTAAATGTCGCGGGCAGCTTCCTGATCGGATGTCTGTCGGATGCCGGCGCCGCGCTGACTCTGCTGGCTTCCTCCGGTTTCTGCGGCGCGTTGACGACGTTTTCGACGCTTAGTTGGGAGCTGCTGCGGCTCGGCCGGCAAGACAAACGGCGAGCCGTCGTCTATGGGGCCCTCAGCTACGGATTGGGCCTGGCGGCCACGGCTGCGGGCTTATGGCTGTCCTGACCGCGGACGGATGGGGCGCGCAACGGCGCGGATATGATGTGGCGAAAAGGAGATACAACTGTCGATGAAAGCAATTGTACGTCCCACTTCTTCTCTCAAAGGCGAGATTCAAGCGTTATCCAGCAAAAACTACACGACCCGCTACATGCTGGCGGCGGCCTTGGCCGAAGGCGAAAGCACCGTGAGGTTTCCCGCCCGCAGCGAAGACAGCGACGCGATGAGACGGTGCATCCGCGACCTCGGGGCGGAGCTTCGCGAAGAAGGCGAGACGATGACGATCGTCGGCTTCGGACGCCATCCCAAGCCGGTCAAAGAACTGGATGTGGGCAACGCGGGGGCCGTCCTGCGGTTTCTGATGTCCGTCGCGGCGTTTTGCCCGGAGGTGACGTTCGTCAATAAATATCCCCAGTCGCTCGGCAAGCGTCCGCATCAGGACCTGATCGATGCGCTTCAGCAGATGAACGTGCGCGTGACGCACAACGACGGCAAGCTGCCGATCACGATTTACGGAGGCTCGCCGAAAGGCGGCCGCATCGAAGTGTCGGGCAGCGTCAGCTCGCAGTACCTCAGCTCGCTGCTGTTCATGACGCCTCTGCTCGACGAGGACAGCGAGATCACGGTGCTGCACGACCTGAAGTCGAAAATCATCGTGGGCCAGACGCTTGAAGTGCTGGAGCAGGCGGGAATCCGCATCGAGGCCAGCGACGATCTGATGCATTATCGCGTGCCGGGACGCCAACGCTACCGTCCGCAGGAATATGTCGTGCAGGGTGACTATCCGGGATCGGCCGCGATTTTGGCCGCCGCTGCGGTGACCGAATCCGACGTCGTCGTACACCGGTTGTCGGAGTTCAGCCGCCAGGGCGAGCGGGCCGTCGTCGACGTGCTGCGGGCCATGAACGTGCCGCTCACGCACGCGAACGGAGACGTCCATGTGAAGGGCAACGGCAAGCTGAAGGCCGTCGAGTTCGACGGCGATCAATTTACGGACGCGGTTCTTGCCATGGTGGCGGCCGCCGTATTCGCCGAAGGCACGTCCCGTTTCTATAACGTGGAGAATCTCCGCTACAAGGAATGCGACCGCATCACCGACTTCCTGAACGAGCTGCGCAAGGCGGGTGCGGACGTCGAGGAACGCCAGAGCGAGATCATCGTGCACGGCCGTCCGGAAGGCGTCGAAGGCGGCGTCGAGATCGACGCGCACTTCGACCATCGCGTCATTATGGCCCTGACGGTCGTCGGTTTGCGCTCCCACAAGGGATTAACGATTCGCGACGCCCATCACGTCGCCAAGTCCTACCCGCAATATTTCGATCACCTGCGGTCGCTCGGGGCTCAAGTCGATTGGGCGGACGATTAATCTCGGAGGTTGAACGATGAATACGCGGAAGCCGACGGGTTCGAACCGTTCCAGGCGAAACCCGCTGCTGCAATCGCTCAAAATATGCGCCGCCATATTCCTCGTCATCGGTTTATCCTTCGCCAGCGGCACGTTCGGCCTGATCCTGTACGGCAAAGTGACCGGACAGTACATGCCTCTGGCCGAAGCGGCGGCCGCGGTGCTGCGGCCCGGCGACGACCGGTCCGGACTTACGGCGGCGGCGGTTTCCCCGTCGCCGGAGCCTTCGGCCGAACCCGCGCCGGCGCCGTGGACGAAGCCGGCGTCCGCCCGTCTGGACGCGCCGGCCATCCGGCAGCACCCGGAGCTGCCCTCCGGCTGCGAGATCGTCAGCCTGACGATGCTGCTTCAATATTTGGGCGTCGACAAGGGCAAAATGGAACTGGTCAAAGAGCTGCCGTTCGATCCGACTCCGATGAAAATGTCCGGCGGACGCATCGTATCCTGGGGCGACCCGAACACGGGGTTTGTCGGCGACGTGACGGGCAAGGGCAGAGGCTACGGCGTTTACCACGGTCCTCTGTTCCGGGTGCTTTCCTCATACACGGATCAGGCGGTGGATCTGACGGGAAGCGAGTTCGACGAGGTGGAGAAGATGCTGGCGCTCGGCTCGCCGGTCGTCGCCTGGACGACGATCAATTTCCGCGTGCCGGACAAGTGGGTGACGTGGGAATCGCCGAACGGTCCGGTCCGCGCCACCTTTATCGAGCATGCGGTGCTGCTGACGGGATACGACGAAGAGCACGTGTACGTGAACGATCCCTGGACCGGCGGAAAGGATGTTAAAGTCGCCAAATCCCGTTTCGTGGAGACGTGGGAAGCGATGGGCAAGCAAGCGATCTCCTACAAGCAAGCCTAATTCCGTTTTAGATCGGAGGAATCCTGATGCCATTTGAAAACCCTGACCGCGAGACGATCCAATCGATATTGCAGCACGCAGAAAATATTGCGGTGGTCGGCTTGTCCGCCGACCCGGAAAAAACGTCCCATCAAGTGGCCGCCGCGATGCAGGCGAAGGGCTACCGGATCATTCCGGTAAATCCGACGGCGGCGGGACAGACGATTCTGGGCGAAAAAGTATACGCATCCCTAAAGGACATTCCGGAGCCCGTCGATATCGTCAACGTGTTCCGCAGACCGGAGCATACGCCTCCGATCGCGGAGGAAGCCGCCGCAATCGGGGCCAAAACGTTATGGCTGCAGCTCGGCATCGCCAACGAAGAAGCCGCCGAGATCGCCGCGCGCGCGGGGATGCGCGTCATTATGGACAGATGCATCAAAGTGGAGGATTCCATCCTGCTGCCTCATGGCCGGAATCAAGGAGGTTCGCCGTCATGAGCCGAAAATGGACGCGTTCGAGCCTGCAAGTCTATCTGGTGATGGGAGCGCGTCCCCGAGGCGAACGCAGCGCCGCTCAGGTGCTGCGTTCCGCTATTCTCGGGGGGGTGACATGCTTCCAATTCCGCGAGAAGGAGCTGCCGGTTCCGCAGCAGCTCGCAATCGGACGGGAGCTGAGGGCCGTTTGCCGCGAGTTCGGCGTGCCTTTCCTCGTGAATGACCGGGTAGATCTAGCGCTTCTATTGGAAGCCGACGGGGTGCATCTCGGCCAGGACGATATTCCCGTCCCGGAAGCGAGGCGGCTGCTGGGCGAGCACGCGGTGATCGGCATGTCCGCCGGCAATCCGCAGGAATTGGAGATCGCGTTGTCCATGAAGCCCGATTATCTCGGAATCGGGCCGGTGTACGCGACCGCCACCAAAGGGGACGCCGGGGCTCCGATCGGGACGGGCCTTATCGCCGAGCTCAGGCGCCAATCGGACCTGCCGGTCGTCGGCATCGGCGGCATCGACGCCTCGAACGCCGGACCCGTCCTGCGGGCGGGAGCTGACGGCGTGGCCGTCGTGTCTGCCATTGCCGCAGCCGCCGATCCGCAAGCCGCGGCGGCGGAAATACGCGCCGCCGCAGCCGGATATCACCATTGATAATCGGAGGCCGTCCAGCCACACTAATAAAGGCTCCTGCGGCGACGACGACAACGAATGCCGAACGGAGACCTTGACTCAGGGAGGCTTCTTCCGATGCATCAGCAGTACCAAAGTTCTTTTGCGGGAAACCAGTCTTTCCAATCGAACGCTTCCAAGTTTCAGCCGACGGGGTACGTGCAATCGTACTACAATCCGTCCTCGTCGTCTTCGTATCGTCAAGCCCAATCGGGCTACGGGCAGGCCCAATCGAGCTACAGCCAAGTTCAATCGAGCTACGGTCAAGCTCAATCCGCCTACGGCCAATCGTATTCGGCTCAATCCCGCGCCGGTCAATACGGGCAATCCAGCCAACCATACGGCCAATCGTACCATCTGGCCAACTATCGCGGCAACCAGCAAGGCCATGACAGCTATCTGCAAAACGACTGGCAATCCCCGTCGTCTCAGACATATGCGGCTTCGAGCTATCGGCAACAACAGCAGCCGCAAATCGCTTCCTACGCCGGCGGATTCGCCCAACAGCAGCAACAACAGCAACCATCGTGGCAAAGTCCGCAATCCTTCCATCTTGCCAACTACCGGGGCAACCAACAAGGACACGACAGCTATCTGCGAAGCGATTCGCATTCGCCGGTTCAATCTTATGCCGGCTTCGGTTCGAGTCAGCAGGCCCAATCGTACCGCACGTTTTAATTCCGCGGATCGCGGAACGTCCGTCAACCGCAAGCTGTCCCGGCTAACACGGGGCAGCTTTGTTTTTCTTTGACAAACCAGGGGCCAAGCGGTACGATTTGTACAGGAAAGGGGGCTTCCCGTTTGCATTGGAACTGGATGGGAACGCTGCAGCAATTCGGCCGGGCGTTAATGCTCCCGACGATTATGATACCGGTAGCGGCCATCTTGCTGTGGCTCGGCTTCTGGTCATGGGAAATGTTCGGAGTGGAGCGGTTTGGCGGCGCGTTGTGGCTGGCGAGCAATACCATATTCGTTTATTTGCCGATGATATTCGCCGTGGGCATCGCCCTGGGGTTGACGGATAACGCCGGCATGGCCGGGCTTGCCGCGCTGCTCGGCTTTCTGATCTATACGCAGATCACCCGCCATTACCTGGGGATCAGCTTCGATCTGGGCGTATCCGAAGGCATCCTGATCGGGTCGTTAAGCGCGTTGTCCTACCACAGGTTTCGCAATATCAAATTGCCGGAATACATACAGTTTTTTGGCGGACCCCGGTTTGTTCTGCTGGTGATGGCGCTTACGGCCATCCTGGTGTCGTACCTGATGGTCTGGATCGGACGGGATCTTCAGCTCGCCCTGTATCGGGCGGGAGAATGGCTGATCGGCCTCGGCGGCTTCGGCGCCTTTTTGTACGGCGTTTTTTACCGGCTGCTGGTGCCGACCGGACTTCATCACATTTTGAACAACTTTGTCTGGTTTCAGGCCGGCACGTACCATACGATCGACGGCCGGGTCGTGCTCGGCGATCTCCCCCGTTTCTTCGCCGGTGACGAAACGGCGGGCATCTACATGGCCGGCTTGTATCCGATCATGATGTTTGCGTTGCCGGCGATCGCGCTAGCCATCATCCAGGAGGCGCGCGAGGATCTCAAGCCGAAGATCCGCGCGACTTTTTTGACGGCCGCCTTGACTTCGTTTTTGACGGGGGTAACGGAGCCGATCGAGTTCGCGTTTATGTTCGCGGCGCCTTACTTGTATCTCGTTCATGCTTTGTTGTCGGGCTTGTCGATGTGGATCGTCTACGCCCTCGACATCCATCACGGCTTCTCGTTCTCCGCCGGCGCGATCGATTTCGTCATCAACCTGCATCTCGCCTCGGGCCATCCGTGGCTGCTGATCCCGATCGGGTTCGGTTATGCGGCGGTTTATTACTTTCTGTTCCGTTGGGCGATTCGCCGGTTCCAACTGCCCACCCCCGGACGGGAGGAGGGCTCGCAGCTTGAAGAGTGGGCGGGGGACATTCCGTATCGGGCTCCTCTTATTCTGCAGGCGCTCGGGGGCAAGTCGAACCTGCTGAAGATGGAGGCCTGCATTACGCGGCTCAGGCTGACGCTGAAAAACGACAAGCTGATGGACACCAATGCGCTGAAGCATCTCGGAGCCGCGGGCATTATCAAACTCGGCGGCGGCAACGTGCAGGTCGTATTCGGCACATTCTCGGAGCTGATCCGCGAAGAGATCGTCAAGGTGATGCACAAGGACGCGCTGCAGGTTCATTTCCATTCCCCGGTGCAAGGCGTCATGATGCCTCTGGACGATGTGCCCGACCCGATATTCGCCGGACGGATGGTCGGCGGCGGAGTCGCCTTTATGCCGGAGAGGGGCGAGGTCGTCGCTCCCGTGCCGGGTCGCGTCGTTCACGTGCATCCGGCTAAACATGCCGTGGGGCTCAGGACGGCCGAAGGGCTCGAAGTGCTGATTCACATCGGCATCGATACCTCCAAGCTGAACGGCAGCCACTTTCACGTGCTGGTCGAGGAAGGGCAGGAGGTGGCGCCCGGTCAGCCGCTTGTCCGGTTCGATCTGGCGAAACTGCGCAAGCTGGCGAAGTCGATGGCGACGCCTATGGTCATCACCAATTCCGACAAGGTCAAGTCCTGGAGTTACGCCCCGTTCAAGGCCGTTAAAAAGGGACAAGCTTCCGTCATGTCGGTCGTGCTAAAAGAGGCCAGCCGCCAGGAAGGAGAGACGACATGATACAAGGTATTGGCGCTTCACCCGGCATCGCGATCGGCAAGGCGTTTGTCCTGCCGACGTGGGAGTGGGAGCTTCCGGACGGGCCGCTGGACGTCGCGGATCTAGCATACGAGATGGAACGGTTGTCCGAAGGCATCCGAACGTCCAAGGAAGAGCTCGAAAAAATCAAACAAGACATGACCGAGGTGCTCGGTTCGCAGGAATCGACCATTTTCGACGCGCATATCGCGATTTTGGAGGACCCGATTTTTCTGAACGAAATCCACAGTCTGATTCAGCGGGGGCCTCATACGGCGGAGGCGGCTGTGAAGATCGCGGTCGACAAGTTCGTCGGCATGTTCGATTTGCTGGACGACGACTACATGAAAGAGCGGGCGCTGGACGTCAAGGATGTCGGCAACCGCCTGCTGAAGGCGCTGCTGGGCTCGGAGGAGGAGACGCTGCCCCCGAAGGATCAGCCTTACATTCTGGTGGCCAAGGAGCTGACGCCTTCGCAGTTTTCCCGTCTGGAACCGACGAACATGCTGGGCATCGTCACGGTTCTCGGCGGCACGACGTCGCACGTGGCCATCATGGCCCGGGCGTTGAATATTCCGTACGTGCTGGGCCTGGAGAGCAAGCTGCCGGGTACGCTGGCGACCGGCGACCCGATGATTCTGGACGGACGCAAAGGCATCGTTATCGTCCATCCTTCGGAAGCCGAACTGAACGAATACCGGGAGCGCCAAAAAGCGGAAGGCGCGCTGTCCGAGCGGCTCGCTTCCGTCGCCCAGATGCCCGCGGAAACGGCGGACGGCATACCGCTGCGGATCGACGCCAACATCAGCTCGCTGAAGGAGCTCGAACAGGCGCTCAGGTACGGCGCTTCAAGCGTCGGCCTTCTCCGCTCGGAATTTTTGTACATGGACCGTCCCAACTTCCCGACCGAGGACGAGCAATACGAGGTGTATAGGCGGGCGGCCGCCCTGTTGGGCGACCGGCCGCTGGTCATCCGCACGCTGGACATCGGCGGAGACAAACAGTTGGATTATTTCCCGCTGCCGGAGGAGGAGAATCCGTCGCTCGGCTACCGAGCGATCCGGATTATGCTGGAGCGGACGGATTTGTTCAAAACGCAGCTTCGGGCGATCTTGCGGGCGAATGAGCGCGGCAACATCCGGATTCTGTATCCGATGATCGCCTCGCTCGAAGACGTCCGCAGCGCGAACAGGCTGCTGGATGAAGCGAAGCGGGAGCTGGCGCAGGCGGGCGTCTCCCACCCGATGGACGTGCCGGTCGGCATGATGATCGAGCTTCCGGCGGCGGCGATGATGGCCGATTTGTTCGCGAAGGAAGTCGATTTTTTCAGCATCGGCACCAACGATCTCGTCCAATACGTGCTGGCGGTCGACCGGATGAACGACCAGATCGCCCATTTGTACGATCCGTACCATCCGGCGGTGCTGCGGCTGTTGAAGCTGACGATGGACGGCGCGAAGGCCGCGGGCATCCCGGTCAGCGTCTGCGGCGAGTTGGCCGGCGATCCGCTGGCGCTGCCTTTGTGGCTGGGCCTCGGCGTATCGGCGATCAGCATGTCGACGCATTCTTTGCTGAACGTCAAGCACCGCCTGCGGGAGTTAACCGCCGAAGGCGCGCCGGAGCTGGTGGCGTCGCTGCTGGCGGAAGGAAGCTCCGCCGACATCCGCAAGCGGCTGCAGGATTGGGCGGCGGCGCGCCAGGCGGCCGGCCGGAGCGACGAGACGCCGGCGCACGTCTCGATCAAATCTGTAGAAGGGTGATGAGCGAATCATGGAACTGAAAGGCAAGCGCATCCTTGCGTTTACGGACGACGAATTCGAAGATCTTGAAATGTGGTACCCCGTGCTTCGCCTGCGGGAAGCGGGAGCGGAGGTCGATATCGCCGGTCTCGAAGGCGGGCGCACATATACCGGCAAATACGGCGTGCCGCTTGTCAGCGACATGTCCTTCGTCGGACTGTCTTCCGCCGCGTACGACGGCCTCTACGTGCCGGGCGGCTGGGCGCCGGACAAGCTTCGCCGTTATCCCGACGTGCTGCGGCTGACGCGGGAATTCCATGAAGCGGCCAAGCCGATCGGCCATATTTGCCATGCGGGCTGGGTGCTCGTATCGGCCAAAATTTGCGAAGGCTTCACCATGACGTCGACGCCGGGCATCAAGGACGATCTGGAGAACGCCGGGGCGATTTGGGTGAACGAGGAAGTTGTCGTCGACCGCCATATCGTATCGGGCCGGCGGCCGCCGGACTTGCCGGCGTTGATGCGCGAGTTCATCCGGGTGCTGGCGGAACGTTGACGCGTCCGGGACTCGCCGCCTTCGCGATCCGCGCATGCCCCGCGGCGCTGGTGATGGCGGCGATCTTCTACTTCTCGCATCAGACGGGCGACGATCTGAATTCGCTGCTGCCCTGGTTTCAACGGTGGGTGCCGTCGATGATGTCGTTCGACTGGGGGCATTTCGTCTCGTATTTCGGGTTGGCCCTTGCTTTTTTGTGGGCGTTCGGCGAGAGCCGCCCGAGTTGGCGGACGCAGGCTGCCGTCGTGCTGCTGTGCGGCCTGTACGGGCTGACGGACGAGTATCACCAGCGATTCGTACCCGGACGCTCGCCGGATTTGGCCGACCTGCGCAACGACATGATCGGAGCCGCGCTCGCCATGCTGTTCGTCCGGCTGCCCGGAATATCTGCTCTGTTCTCTTTCCTCGTGCGCCGGTTGATTCCCGGCGCCCGCCGGTAACCGCCTCGTTCTCTCCAAAAAATGCCGATCCGTGTCGGAAGGATTTTGGCTTTCCGAAGTCGAATTGGGTAAGGGAGAGAACGACGGAGCCGGAGCAAGGGTGGGAGTGATAGAGGTTGCTGAAACAATGTCCATGCGGCCATACGATGACGGTCAAGCTGCGCACTGTCATCTATCAGAGCAAGGTGGAGATCGAGAACGTGCCGATCTTCACGTGCGAGGCTTGTCAACGGACGGAGGTCGTACCGGGGGTCAAGGACGAATTGACCGGTTTGATCCATAAGCTGGGACAACCGGAATTCAAGCATCAGATCCGATTTGAGGACGTGCATGAGCTTGCCCATTTGATGCAGCTCGTGCTCGACAAAAATAACCGCAGCCATTCCGTGGAGGAACTGGTGGAGGAGCGGGTCAATCAGTTGCTCGATTTGCTGCTGTTGGCTCAATCGCTTGGGGATGCCGATTGGCTGCGGGAGATTCGCACAAGGCTCGCTCAGATTGCCAAACACGACTCCCGTACATACGGTTTATCGTAATACGCAGACCGGGCTTGAAACTCCCCTGCCGACGCGGCGAGGGAGTTTTGCTCTGAAATACGCGGTGGATCTGACAGTTTTCATGGCTTTCATTGCTAATTGCGTCGATTTATCGTATCATACAAGTATCTGATCCGGAACGAAACTTGAAACGATGGAGTCGATTTGACGTGACCGTAACAATCTACGATGTGGCGCGGGAAGCCGGGGTATCGATGGCTACCGTCTCGCGCGTGGTCAACAACAATCCCAACGTAAAACCGCAGACGCGCAAGAAGGTTTTCGAAGCGATCGAGAGGCTCGGATACCGTCCGAATGCCGTCGCTCGCGGGCTTGCGAGCAAGAAGACGACGACCGTCGGAGTCGTCATCCCCGATATCTCCAACTCGATCTTTTCGGAGGTCGCGCGGGGAATCGAAGATATCGCCAACATGTACCATTACAACATCATTCTTTGCAATGCGGACAAGCGCAAGGAGAAGGAAATCCGCGTCGTCAACACCTTGTTGGAGAAACAGGTGGACGGCCTGCTGTTCATGGGCGGAACCGTAACGGACGAGCATCTGCAGGCGTTCCAATCGGCTACCGTGCCGATCGTGCTCTGCGGCACGACCGACGAGAAGCAGACGATGCCTTCGGTCGACATCGACCACGAGAAGGCGGCGTACGACGCGGTTAAAATGCTGATCGACAACGGCCACCGCGAGATCGGCATGATCAGCGGCACGCTTCAGGATCTGTCGAACGGCTATTCCCGATATGCCGGCTACAAGAAGGCGCTGGAGCAGGCCGGCATTCCGCTGCGCGAGGAGTATGTCCGAATCGGCAATTACCGTTACGAATCCGGCATGGAAGTCATGCGTTACTTCCTGGAGCTGCCGAACCGCCCGACGGCGATCTTCTCTGCGACCGACGAGATGGCGATCGGGGCGATTCATGCGATTCAGGACCAAGGTCTGCGGGTGCCGGACGACATCTCGATCATCAGCGTCGACAATATTCGAATGGCGTCGATGGTGCGTCCGCAACTGACGACCGTCGCCCAGCCGATGTACGATATCGGCGCGGTGTCGATGCGCCTGTTGACAAAGCTGATGAACAAGGAAACGGTCGATATGACGCGCGTCGTCCTGCCGCACGAGCTGATCCGCCGCAAATCGGTCGCAGCCAAAGCTTAGAGACAGAAGGAGAAACCGGTTCATGACAAGCGGGATTATTGGAATCATCGGCGCCATGCAGGAAGAGATGGAGCTGTTCCTGCTTGACCTCGAGGGCATGTCGCGGGAGACGAAGGCGGGGACCGATTATTATGCGGGCAAGCTGTTCGGCCGCGATGTCGTGGTCTGCAAATCCGGCGTCGGCAAAGTAAACGCGGCGGTGTGCACGCAGGTTCTGATCGATCGCTACGGCGTGGGGGCGGTGCTGTTCACCGGCGTTGCGGGCGCGCTTCATCCGGAGCTGGAGATCGGCGATCTCGTCGTGTCCACGGAATGCATGCAGCACGACATGGATGTTACGCCGCTTGGTTTCGCGAGAGGCGTCATCCCGTACGCGGACGTCTCCGTATTTCCGGCGGACGATGCGCTCGTACGGTTGGCCAAGCAGGCGGGAGAACGCCTGTACGGCAAGACGCCGATGAGCGGCCGCGTGCTGTCGGGAGATCAGTTCGTGGCGAGCCGGGAGACGGTCCGGTCGCTGTACGAACAGCTCGGCGGCGTCTGCACGGAGATGGAGGGAGCCGCCGTCGCGCAGGTGTGCCACCTGAACGGCGTGCCGTACGTGGTCATCCGTTCGATGTCCGACAAGGCGGACGGCTCGGCTCATGTGAATTTCGCCGAGTTCACGCCGCTTGCAGCCAAGCATTCGTACGAGATGGTTCGGGAAATGATTCGGCTGATGAATGCGTCCTGAACCTTGTTCGGCAACATAAATTGCACGAAAAACGGCGTCCTCCGGGCCGATGGGAGGAACGCCGTTTTGTTTTTGCCGCCGGATGGCGCCGCCGCTTCACAAATATTGCAGCGCAATCTCAAGCGACCGTCGGTTCGCTTCTTCGATAGCCGCCCGCCGGGGCATCACTTCGATGTCGCCCGGCCGGTCCAGCCAGCACGGGGGCAGCGGCTCCGCCGATAAAGGCTGCCACTTCCGAATCCAAGTGGGCGGCAGCGCGAGGCCGGCATCGCTGTCGATGCGGGACGCGAGAGGATGACCGCTCATTTCCAGCCACAGCAGTCCCCACGCCCGCGGAACGACGCGCCAGATGTCGTAGCCGCCTCCTCCCAGCGCGATCCATCGCCCTTCGCAATATTCGTGCGCCAGCCGGTGAATCAGTCTCGGCATCTCGCGGTAGATGTTCATGCTGCAGTTCATATGGGCGAGCGGGTCGTACGCGTGGGCGTCGCAGCCGTGCTGGCTGACGATCACATCGGGCTTGAACGATTGAATGACGCGGTTGATCGACGTCTCAAAGCAAGCCATCCAGGAATCGTCTTCCGTATACGGTTCGAGCGGGATGTTCACCGCCGTGCCGAAGGCTGCCCCGTCGCCGCGTTCGTGGGCAAAACCCGTGCCCGGAAACAAAAATTTGCCGGTCTCGTGTATCGACAGCGTGCAGACGTTCGGATCGCCGAAAAAGCTGAACTGCACGCCGTCGCCGTGATGCACGTCCGTGTCCACATACAGCACGCGGGCCCCGTAGCGGCGCCGGATCGCGGCAATTGCGACGGCCGCGTCGTTGTACACGCAGAAGCCGCCTCCCCGATTCGGGAAAGCGTGGTGAAGTCCTCCGCCCAGATGAAGCGCGTGGCGGACTTGCCCCGACATCACCAGCTCGGCCGCCTTCAGCGTCGCTCCCACGACCAGCGAGGTCGCTTCGTGCATGCCTTCGAAGCAGGGCGTATCGCCTTCGCCCAATCCGTAGCGGTCGGCCGTATCCGAGAGGGCGGGATTGCCGGGATCGATGCTGAGCATCTCGACCACTTCGATATATTCCGCCGTATGATTGAGCAGCAGCTCCTCGCGCGTCGCGGAAGCGCTTCCGACGTATTCGTTTGGATGCAGGGCGCCTGCCTCTTGCAGCAAATCAACCGTCAGCCGGATGCGCTGCTGATTAAACGGGTGATCGTCATGAAATCGGTAAGTCAGCTCCCGTTCGTCATACAGGAAAGCGCAATCGCGTTGAACAGACATGTCGTGGTTCCCCGTTTCGTCACTCCTGCGAGTGCGTCTGAATCAATACATATACCGCTGCCTGAAGCGCACCCGATCGAAAGCTTCGACCGACGACTGCGGCACTTCCGGTCCTACGCGCACCATCAGGCAGTTGGCAGGATGCGAGCAAATCTCGGGATCGTCGGTCGCGAACCAGACCATCCCGACGTTTTTCATCAAATGCTCCATCATCTCCCGGTACTGCCAGACGTTCATTCCGGTTCCCTGCAAATCCCAATGCCAATAGTATTCGGTGGTGTAGACGATCATATTGTCCAACTGGCCTCCGGCGAAGGCCAAGCGAAGAAGGCGTTTGCTGAGGCCGATTCCGCGATAGGCGTCGGCCACCTCAATCGCGCCCAGTTCGATGAGATCGGGCATGCCGCTTTCGTGCCATCGTTCCAGTTCGTCGGGATAATGGAACGTAACGTAGCCGACGATCACATCCCCGTCTCTGGCCAGGACGATCCGTCCCTCCGGCAGACCGGCGATCTCGATCAATGCCTCATGCTGCTCGCTTGGTCTGCGGAACGCGTCCAGAGTAGGGTCCATCCGGTATCCGGACAGCCGCTCCGGCGTAACGGGGCCTTCGATCACGATGATCCGATCGCCGAATGAAGCCGTTTCTTCATGGTATATTTTTCGGTGTTCCATCGCCCCAGACCTCCCGAAACGAATATATGCGGCACTTATGGCATTCCTTATTATAGCAAAAAGAGGCCGTCTCGTCATGGCGGGACACGCAGGCGTACCCGCGCCGAACCCGCGATTCGCTTCCGGCCCCGGACGGGAAGGGAGGGGGAGAGGAAGATTATTCCGAACTTCGAGAAAAGGAATGTCGATTTTGTGTCAATTGTGCTATAATAAAAAAGCCGAAATGTAAGCGGTTTAATTTTTCTGTTGGGAGACAGGAGGACATGACATGTCGCATTTGAGTGGAGAAGTACTGGCTGCAACCGCATCATCCCCAAACCTTCGTTCTTATGAGGAAGCTCGCGCCAACTTCGATTGGAGCCAAGTGGAGAAGCAATTCTCCTGGTACAATAGCGGCAAAGTGAATGCGGCTTACGAAGCGATCGACCGCCATGCGCTTGGCGGGCGCGCCGACAAAATCGCGCTTCTGTATAGCGACGACAAGCGCGAAGAGTCTTACACGTTCAAGCAAATGCAAAAGATGTCCAACCGGTTCGGCAACGTGTTGCGCAAAGCGGGCGTAGGCAAAGGAGACCGCGTGTTTATCTTTATGCCGCGCACGCCGGAGCTGTACTTCTCCCTGCTTGGCGCGATCAAGATCGGCGCCATCGTCGGTCCGCTGTTCGAAGCGTTTATGGAGACGGCGGTACGCGACCGGCTGTTGGACAGCTCGGCGATCGCCATTGTGACGACCTCTGCGCTGTTGCCCCGGGTTCCTGTCTCAGAACTGCCGGATCTCAAGCATATATTCGTGGTCGGGGACGATCTGAAGCTGTCCGACGGCCAGATCGACTGGCGCGCCGAGATGGAGGCCGCGTCCGACGAGCTCGACATCGAATGGGTCGACCGCGAAGACGGCATGCTTCTTCACTATACGTCCGGCTCGACCGGTAAGCCGAAAGGCATTTATCACGTGCACAACGCGATGATTCAGCATGCGTATACGGGCCATATCGTGCTCGATCTCAAGGAGGACGACGTCTATTGGTGCACGGCCGACCCGGGCTGGGTAACGGGCACGTCTTACGGCGTGTTTGCTCCTTGGCTGAACGGCGCCACGATGGTCGTCCGGGGCGGACGGTTCAGCCCGCAGGATTGGTACAAGACGATCGAAAAATACAAAGTGACCGTCTGGTACAGCGCGCCTACGGCGTTCCGGATGCTGATGGGCGCGGGCGACGAAGTTGTCAAGCAGTTCGACCTGTCCTCGCTGCGGCATATCCTCAGCGTCGGGGAGCCGCTTAATCCGGAGGTCGTGCGCTGGGGAATGAAGGTATACGGCCAGCGCATTCACGATACGTGGTGGATGACGGAGACGGGAGCCCATATGATCTGCAATTATCCTTCGATGCCGATCAAGCCAGGCTCGATGGGCAAGCCGATCCCGGGCGTGGAAGCGGCGATCGTGGACGATCACGGCAACGTTCTGCCTCCGTACCGGATGGGCAACCTTGCGATCAAGACGCCTTGGCCGTCGATGATGCGCAAGGTGTGGAACAATCCGGCCAAGTACGAAGAATACTTCCGCTTGAAGGGCTGGTACGTATCCGGAGACTCCGCTTATATCGACGAAGACGGGTATTTCTGGTTCCAGGGGCGCGTCGACGACGTCATCAACACGTCGGGCGAGCGGGTCGGCCCGTTCGAAGTCGAAAGCAAGCTGGTGGAGCACCCCGCCGTTGCCGAAGCGGGCGTGATCGGCAAGCCGGACCCGGTCCGCGGCGAGATCATCAAAGCGTTTATCGCGCTGCGCGACGGATATTCGCCAAGCGACGAGCTGAAAGCCGACATCGCCAAGTTCGTCAAGGAAGGGCTGTCCGCGCACGCGGCGCCCCGCGAGATCGAATTCCGGGATAAGCTGCCGAAAACCCGCAGCGGCAAAATCATGCGCCGCGTCCTGAAAGCTTGGGAGTTGAACTTGCCGACAGGCGATTTGTCAACCATCGAAGATTAAAATGAAACGTGCGCCGGATGCCGGCGTCTGCGATCCGGCGGGCGGCATCCGGTTGAATGCAAAAAAACGGCGTCAGTTCCTGCGAGCGGGAACCGGCGCCGTTTGCCGTTTGCTTGAAGGTTGCTTCGAAATGGGCTAAACTTGATACGCGGAACAGCGCGCGAACCATTTCATCGAAGGGAAGGGAACCGATGAACCGAATCGATCCGGAAACTTTTACGAACCTTTACACGAACAAAGAGCTGGACGACGCCCTCGTCATCGATGTCCGGGAGGCGCAGGAGCTCGAACACTACGCCTTGGAAGACGCCGAGTGGATTCCGATGAATTCGATCCCGGAACGGCTGGCGGAGCTGCCCAAGGACAAAGATCTGTATATCGTATGCGCCCACGGCATGCGAAGCGCGAGGGTGTGCCAATTCCTCGAAGCGAACGGCTACCGCCGCGTTCATAACGTCGAAGGCGGGATGGCGGCCGTCTCCTGGCACAAGGACGGGTTCCAGTACGACTGAGCGGACGGCGTCCCCGCGGCAGGCCGACCGGATCAATTGCTTCCGAAGAAGAACGGAAGCTGAGGCAGCGTCTGCTGCGCGTAAAACTTCTCCTTGGTTTTGGCGAAGTCGCCTTCCCGCACGGCTCCGGTCTGGACGATGAGCTCGGCCAGCGGTTTCGTCTCGGTCAGCCCGAGTTTTTGCGCTTGGCCGGACGCGATCATTTCATCCATTCGCGCGACCAGATCCATTGTTTGCACGGGCAGAAACCACTTGTTCTCGGACATCATCGCGGACACGTATTTGTTTTTGGCGTTCAGATTCAGTTTTCCCCAGTCCGAGATCGGGAGGTTGGAGGAACTCAGCAGCTCTTGTCCCGGCACCGGCTGTACGGATTCGTTCCATTTCAGGATCGCTTCGAAATATTGGGATTGGGCGTCCAGTCCGTATTGGATCGCCTGTTGTATGTATGAATCGGAATCCAGCGCGGCAAGCAAAGCGCTCGGCTGCAAGCCGTTTGATTTTGATTGGCGTTCCCCCGATGCTTGCTCAAACAGCTTCAAGCTTTTCAGGTAAAGGTTCTGAGCTTCCTGGAGAGCGGGAGAGCTTGGGGGCACCGAAAACGTCATCATTTTTTCATAAATTTGGTTCGCGCTTTTCGACAATTCTTGCAGCGATTTGGCCGGATTCCCGGCTGCCGCTCCGCCGGTTTCGAGCGATTCGCGGAAGTTGAACCACTGCTTGCGGAATTCGTCATACGGCGCGTAGACACTATGATAAAATGAGACCAGATATTGCTGATGGTAGGCCGTCAGTTCTTGAGGCTGTTCGTTGTTTTGCGCCAATTTCGCTTCATATCGCACTTTCGTGCGGTCGGATCCGACGTCATAACCGAAAAAGAAAGCGGCTACGACGCAGATTAGCATGAAAATAAACAGAAAAGACATGAGGTATTCCGAGCGGGTTAACGATTTGTTCATAACTTGCTCCCTTCTCTTTTCTCTGTACATCTAGTATAGGGTAGCCGACATTTTTCGTCAAAGGACATTACCAAAAATGAGAAAGTTTGATCCCCGAAAATGGAAATTACGCAGAGTCACTGTCAATCAAATCGACGATCGAACGCTGCTGCTGAACGTGTATGTGACCCAGGCCCTGACGCTGGCGATCGCGTGTGTCGCGCTGCTGCTTCAACGCCGGAATCCGATTGAGATCCTGAAATGGCCCGGAGGATCGGAATGGATAGGGTGGGGACTCGGATTGGCGGGCGTCGTCCTGGCCGTCGACTTGGCCGTAGCGAGATTCGTTCCGGAGGACGTGACCGACGACGGGGGAATCAACAAGCGGATTTTCGGCAGGCTGCCTTTGTGGCATATCGCCTTGCTGTCGTTGGTTGTCGCCGTTTGCGAGGAGATGTTGTTTCGCGGAGCCGTTCAGCATTTCGCCGGGCCTTACTGGACCAGCATCGTGTTCGCGGCGATCCACGTCCGGTATTTGCGTCATTGGCTGATGACGGGGCTTGTATTTTCCATCAGCTACGGACTCGGTGTGGTCCAGGACTGGACCGGAACGATCTGGGCGCCGATCGCCGCTCATTTCGCCATCGATTTCGTGATGGGTTGCATCATTCGTTATCGAAGGGAGGATGACGATGACGGACAAAACTCTCCATAGCGCTTCTGACAAGGATGTGCCGCATTCGATTCCCCCGGAGGCGACGCTCAGCCGCAGACGTTCGCGGGGAAGCGGGCGGGCGGCCGGTTCGGCCGACGGAGGCGAGGGCCTGCCGCCCCGGCGCGTGAGGCATCCTTCCGAACGGGAGCGGATGGCCAAATGGTTTATCCATACGCTGTTCGTCCTGCTGCTTGCGCTGATGGCCGGATTGATGTATTGGGGGTATTACAAATTTTCGGACGTATGAGCTTTAGTTGACAGACATGCGCCGCCGGCCAAACGGCCACACTACCGATGCAGGGACATTCGGGCAGCAGAGGAGGTGCGGTCATGAGATGGAGCAGCTTTGTGATTGGCGGTCTGGCGGGAGCGGCCGTCGCGATGGCGATGCAGCGCCGCAAGTCCTGGAATTTCGCGTGGATAACAAGCGGGAATGCCCGTTCCAAGCTGGTATCTGCGGCCGAAACGGCCAAAGCGGCCATTTGGGCGCTGACAACGATCGTGGGCCGGATGGGCGAGACGGCGGTGAAACGGGCCGGGGCCATAACGGCCGATAAGCCTTCCGGTCTCGGCAATGCGGGGAACGGCGGGCATACCGCTTCGGCGAGCTTCCCTGCCGGCTCCGACCGGGGAGGCGCGGAAGATCTCTCGAAGGTGCAGAACATGATCAATCAAGATCCGGAGTTGAAGCAAACGGTCGACGAGATTACCTCCAAGCCATCTTCTTCTTCCAAAGCGACCTGATTCGCCTGCTTGTACGCAAAATAGCCGCCTCCGAAACGGAAGCGGCTATTTTGCGTATGAATTGATAGCCGTGGCGTGGCATTCCCGAATGAAAAATGGTAACATAGAAGCAGACGCCGAATTTCCATATCCGTCTATCACGGAAGGCGTTCGGGAATCATAGTCTGCTATAACAGATGTCGGGGGAGGTCCTGTCGCATGAAAATGGAACGTTTGAGCCAAGACAAGATAAGGATATTCCTGACATTTGACGATTTGTTGGAACGCGGCATACAAAAGGAAGATATGTGGCGCGAAATTCCAAAAGTTCAGGAATTGCTTAGCGATATGATGGAGCAAGCCTATTCCGAGTTGGGATTCGACGCGTCCGGGCCTCTTGCGGTCGAGGTATTCGCCCTGCCGGCGCAAGGCATGGTGGTGATCGTGACCCGCAGCCGTTTGCAGTCGGAGCCCGACGCGGCGGAAGCGATCGACGAGGAAGAGGAAGACGACGTATACGAGATGGAAGTGACGCTGGAGACAAGCGACACGATCTCTTACGCGTTCCGGGACTTCGAAGAGTTGCTCCGGGCCGCGAAGCGCATCCACAACTTGGATATCGAAGCGGGAAGGCTATACGCCTACAAGGGGCATTATATATTGCAGATCGAACCCGAAGATCTGCCCGAAGACAAGTACCATGCGCTAATCGCGCTGCTGTCCGAATACGGGGATGTCGCGTCGGTCACCCCGGCCGTTCTCGACGAATACGGGAAGACGGTCATGCCTGAGAGAGCGATCGGCCGTTTGAACGAACTGTTTTAAGCTCCGTCAGGAGCTTTTCTTGTTCTTGCGCAAGCCCGCCGGATGAAACTGCCGCTCCTGCCGAATATTAAGTGGGAAGGAATAATCCTAGAAACGACAGGTGATGCAAATGGCTGAACCGCAAAAAGCCCCGAACGAGAACTTGAACGTGCTCAGCGCCACCCAGTCCGTCATCCGTGAAGCTCTGCAAAAACTCGGCTATCCCGACGAGATGTACGAGCTTCTCAAGGAGCCTCTCCGGATGCTGACGGTCCGCATTCCCATCCGGATGGATGACGGGGTCGTCAAAGTGTTCACGGGATATAGAGCCCAGCATAACGACGCAGTCGGCCCGACGAAGGGCGGCGTCCGCTTCCATCCGGACGTCAACGAAGACGAGGTCAAGGCTTTGTCCATGTGGATGAGCTTAAAATGCGGAATCGCCGATCTGCCTTATGGCGGCGGCAAGGGCGGCATCGTCTGCGACCCGCGGCAGATGTCGTTCCGGGAGCTGGAACGGCTAAGCAGAGGGTACGTGCGGGCCATCAGCCAAATTGTCGGCCCTACTAAGGATATTCCGGCTCCGGATGTGATGACGAACTCGCAGATCATGGCATGGATGATGGACGAATACAGCAGCATCCGCGAATTCGAGGCGCCGGGCTTTATTACGGGCAAACCGCTTGTGCTGGGGGGTTCCCACGGCAGGGAGACGGCAACCGCGCGGGGCGTCACGATTATGATCGACCTGGCGCTCGCCAAGCGGGGAATCCCGGTCCGCGGCGCGAAAGTGATCATCCAGGGCTTCGGCAACGCGGGCAGCTACCTGGCGAAGTTCATGCACGAAGCGGGAGCGAAGGTGGTCGGCATCTCCGACGTGTACGGAGCGCTGTACGATCCGGAGGGGCTCGATATCGACGACCTGCTCGACCGGCGGGATTCGTTCGGAACGGTGACGAAGCTGTTCAGCAACACGATCACCAACGCGGAGCTGCTGGAAAAGCCCTGCGATATTCTGGTGCCGGCCGCGATCGAAAATCAGATCACGATGGAGAACGCTCATCGCATCTCCGCACAGATCGTCGTGGAGGCGGCGAACGGACCGACGACGCTGCAAGCGACCAAGATTTTGACGGAGCGGGGCATTCTGATCGTGCCTGACGTGCTGGCGAGCGCCGGCGGCGTCGTGGTGTCTTACTTCGAGTGGGTGCAGAACAATCAGGGCTATTACTGGACCGAAGAAGAAGTTCAGCGCAAGCTGGTCGAACTGCTGACCCGCAGCTTCGAGTCGGTGTACCAGGTGCATACGAGCCGGAAAGTCGACATGCGGCTTGCGGCCTACATGGTCGGCGTGCGCAAAATGGCCGAAGCGTCGCGATACCGCGGCTGGATCTGATCGGAAGGGAGGGGGGACGGGTGCTCACGATCGCCGTCGTGACGGCGGCAGCGGCGCCGGGACTGGCGCTGCTTTCGTATGTATATTTGAAGGACCGGCACGCGACGGAGCCGATCCGTCTCGTCGCCCGCCTGTTCATCATGGGCATGCTGATCGTGTTCCCGACCATGGTGCTGCAACGCGCGGTCGTGCTGGGCACCGGAGCTTCCTCCTGGTGGTACGCCTTTTTCGTTTCGGCGCTGATGGAGGAATTTTTGAAGTGGTTCGTGCTTTATTTCGCCATTTTCAAGCACGAGGAATTCGACGAGCACTACGACGGCATCGTATATGCCGCGGCTGTCTCGCTCGGATTCGCCACGCTGGAAAACATCCTGTACGCCTTCGTGTACCAGTCGTCCTTCTCCGCGCTGCTGAACCGGGCGTTCCTGCCGGTGACGGGACACGCGCTGTTCGGTATCGCCATGGGGTATTATATGGGCAAAGCCAAATTCGGCCGTCCCGAATTGCGCAAAAAAAAGCTGCTGCAGGCGCTCTCGATTCCGATTCTGTGGCACGGCGTATACGATTTGGTGTTGCTCGAAGCGCGGGAGTATTGGATGTGGCTGATGTTCCCGCTGATGGGTTATTTCTGGACGAAGGCGCTCGGCAAAATGAGCCGGGCCAACGACCGGTCCCCGCATGCGGCCGCCGCGCGGAACGGTTCCGCGTTGCACGAGCGGGAGGTTAAAATCAGCGAAACCGGTTCATAATGGGGAGAAAAACGTCAATGTTTCCAGGAGGAGAATTATGCAATCGGATCGAGTTAAGGTGATCATCCGTTGCCGTCGCTGCGGCGAAAAGTTTTTTCTCCGGGGCCGCCGCGAACGGGGACGGGTGGAGACAGGCTTCAAACAATGCTTATGCGAAAACCAAAACGATTTTGACATCGAAATTTGCTGACTTGACGTCATAATTTCGGTTGCGGCGGTAAACCCTAACCATAATCCGTTGAATGTGGAAAGGGTGATCCGCATGGAACTGTATCGCCGTTTAAGCTCCGTCCTGTTCCCTGTCGTAACGATCGCGCTGGTGGGGACAGCTCTCTGGGGCTATCAGGTGAACCAGGAAAAAAACACAATTCTCATCAAGGCCGAAAACCAATATCAGCGCGCATTCCACGATCTCAGCTACAGCATGGACAAGCTGCACAGCGAATTGGGGAACGCGCTGGCGGTGCATTCGAAGTCGCATCTGTTCCACAAGCGCTGCCTGATGAACGTCTGGCGCATGACCAGCCAGGCTCAGTCGGACGTAAACCAACTGCCGCTTAGCCTGATTCCGTTCCAGCACGCCGAACAGTTTCTGTCGAACCTGTCCAAATTCTCGTACCGCAACGCGGTTCGCGATCTCGGCAAACAGCCCCTGAGCGATCAGGAACTGAAAACGCTGGAGGAACTGTACAACCGATCGGGCGAAATCGTACAGCAGCTCCGGACGGTGCAGACAAACGTGCTGGATCAAAATTTGCGCTGGATGGACGTCGAGGTGGCCATGGCCACGCAATCCAACTCGTACGATCCGTCGATCAACAACATGATCGTCGCCGGCTTCCAAGACGTCAACTCGAAAATCGGCGAATACGCGGAAGTGGATTGGGGACCTTCGCTCGACAAAAAATTCCAAATGCGTTCGTTGGCTTTGATCGAAGGACCGGAAGCGACCGAACAGCAAGTGCGGGAGAAAGCCGCGGCCTTCCTGGGACTGCCCGACGGCTCGCAGCTCCAGGTGTCGGAGAACGGCGCGGGCACCGAATTCGCGACGTACAGCGTCGCTTACCGGCCGAACGAAAGCCAATCCGCATCCATGGACTTCACGAAACGCGGCGGCAAGCTGATCTGGTTCATGAATTCGCGTGCGGTATCCGAGAAGAATCTGGAGCCCGACCAGGCGACCGAAGTCGCTCAGCAATTCCTGAAGGATCAAGGCTACGAATCGTTGACGGCGGTTACGTACGACGAGTTCAACAACGTCGCCCATATGACGTTTGCGACGTCGCAGGACGGATACGTCATTTATCCCGAGAAGGTCGTTATCGGGGTGGCGCTCGACAACGGCGAGATCACTTCGCTCCAGGCGGGGGATTATATCCTCGAGAAGAAGCCGAGGGAGCTGGGCAAGCCGCAGATGAGCGAAGAGGAAGCGCGGTCGCGGCTTAATCCGGAGCTCCGGATCGAAAGCACGGGACTGGCGGTCGTGCGCAACGAGCTCGATCAGGACGTGCGCTGCCGGGAGTTCACGGGAACGATCCGGGGCATGAAGATGAAAGTGTTCCTCAATGCGGACACCGGCATCGAAGAGAAAGTTGAAACGTTAAATCAACAAGCCTGAGTTGAAGGCGGCCGATTGGCGGCGGGA
Source organism: Paenibacillus thermoaerophilus (assembly GCF_005938195.1). Taxonomy (GTDB): domain Bacteria; phylum Bacillota; class Bacilli; order Paenibacillales; family Reconciliibacillaceae; genus Paenibacillus_W; species Paenibacillus_W thermoaerophilus. The sequence continues at coordinate 103,357 of NZ_VCQZ01000002.1, read as the reverse complement.
ATTTCCGCGGCGGATCGGCCGCTTTTTTCGCGGGCTGCGTCCGTATGAACGGCGTATCGCGTTTTTATCGATTGGGCCTCTATCCCGTCACGCGTTCCGTGATATAATCGGAGGGTAGAATTTACCGGGAGGGTGACGCCGTGCTTCCTCGCATCAACCAGATGCTGTACATGACTGTTCAAACGATCGATCCGGAGATGGAAGCGGAAGAATTCAAAGCCCGGATCTGCGACGTCCGCGACAACAACATCTACATCGAAGTACCGATTTCGACCAGGACGGGGCAGGTGCGCCGCCTGTACGCGGGCGACGTCGTAAGCGTCTATTATTTGGAAGAGGGCGGGGTCAAGCATTACTTCCAGACGAGCGTAATCGGCCATCATCACGACGTGCTGCGGCAGGTGATCCTTCGGGCTCCCGAGCCGTCGGCGGTGACGAGAGTCCAGCGCAGGTCGTTTCTCCGCGTGCCGGCCATGACGGATGTGGCGATCAAGCTCAACAACCAGTTCAAATTCGTGGCCTTGACGGAAGACGTCGGCGGAGGCGGGATTTCCTTCCGCTGCGAACAGCGCGTGCCGATTGCCGTCAACCACGAAGTGGAAGGATGTCTGCTCGTTCCGTACCGGAACGGAACGTTGGAGCATGCCTTCTTCAAAGCCGTCGTCGTCCGGATCAAGCCGCTGGAGAACGAACGCCAGTTGGTGATGCTGCATTTCAGCGACATACGGGATGCCGAGAGGCAAAAGGTGATCCGGTTCTGCTTCGAGCGCCAGCTTGAGAACCGCAAAGCTTGACGGAACGTTGGATAATTCCGGAAGATCGGCGCACACTGTTACCGACGGAACATGAAGCCTGCGGCAGGCAATCGGAACGGGAGGCGCGCGTATGGACGGCAAACGGAACCGCAACAGCGTGAACGGGGACGAGGAATGGGTGGAGCTGTACGTGGATTGGTCCCGATCCTGCGAGAGGGGACTGCTCCGGATCGCCATCGGGCTGGCCGTGCTGCTTCTGCTCGCCCAGGCGGTCCTGCGCGTGCCGGCGCTGCGCCCGTTGCTGACGGAGGCGGAGAGGGAAATGGGCGAAGCGGCCGAGCCGGCGGAACCGTCGTCGGCTTTTGCAGACCCGTTCGGGGGTGTGGTATAATTTCCGGGAAAGTCGCTTTCTAATCATACGGATCATACAAGGCAAAAAGGGGAGCGCTGTCGTTGAAACCATTTAACATCGCCATAGACGGTCCCGCCGGAGCCGGCAAGAGCACGGTCGCCAGAAGAGTCGCCGAGGCTTTGGGCTTCGTCTATGTGGACACCGGCGCGATGTACCGCGCCGTAACATGGAACTGCCTGGAGCGGGGATGCGATCCCGACGAAGACGAAAACGTTGCCAAGCTGGCCCGGCAGTGCGACATTCGCCTCCGTCCCGGCGAGAACGGGCAGGAGGTATGGGTGAACGGCCGCAACGTGACGGAGGAGATCCGCAGCGCGGAAGTCACCTCGAACGTATCCCGGATCGCGCAGAACCGGGAAGTGCGGGAGCTGCTGGCAGACATGCAGCGGCGCATGGCGGCGGAGGGAGGAGTTGTCATGGACGGGCGGGACATCGGCACCACCGTATTGCCCGACGCGCCCGTCAAGGTGTTCCTGACCGCGTCGCCGCGAGCCAGAGCGGAGCGAAGGTTTCTGGAACTGAAGGACAAGCGGCCGTCGCTGACCGTCGAGGAGCTGGAAAAGGAGATCGCCGAACGCGACCGCATGGACTCGGAGCGGGAAGTATCCCCGCTGGTGCAGGCTCCGGACGCCGTTCGGATCGACAGTACGAATCTGAAGCTGGAAGAAGTGATCGGGAAAATATTGGAACTGTGCCGAACCAAAGTTGCAGGGGAGGCGTAAACATGTTGTATCGGTTTTGCCGTAAAATATTGCGGATCGCGTTCCGCGTGTTGTACCGGTTCGAGACGCGCGGCCTGGAGAACATTCCCGCGCAGGGCGGAGTCGTGCTCTGTTCGAACCACATCAGCCTGATCGATCCTCCTCTGCTGGGGACGCCGCTCAATCGCAGGATTCATTTCATGGCCAAGGAAGAGCTCTTCAAGATTCCTTTGTTCGGGCGGTTGATCACGGCTCTGGGGGCTTACCCCGTCAAACGCGGGGGCGTAAGCAAGGACTCGATCAAACGGTCCCTGGACCTGTTGCGGCAAGGGGAACTGATCGGCATTTTCCCCGAGGGGACGCGCAAAGCGCCGACGGACGCCGCCGGCAAACGGGGCGCCGCCACGCTGGCGCTGAAGACGAACGCCGCGCTGGTGCCCGCCGCCATCATCGGCAACTACCGACCGTTTCGCAAGATGAAGCTCGTGATCGGCCGTCCGATTCCGGCGGAAGAGATCGCCCGGGAACAGCCTGACCGGGGCGCGGACGCCGTCACCGAACGGCTGATGGCCGAAATTCGCAGGCTGCACTCGGAAAATTCATGAAAAAGTTGTCGGCATGATTGCTTTTCGGTGTATGGAAATGTTATCTTGGAATTATACTATTGCAAGCTGAGCTTGAACCTGAGAATCGGGAATATCTGTGAATCATTCGCAGATTATCTTATAGAACATAGGCCCAGTTATGCCGTGTAGGTTGGGTAGGATCTTGAGGAGGTATTCGGTCATGACAGAAGAAGCAAAAGTCACCGCCGCTCAGGAGGCGGCTGCAGACGAACAGGCGGCACACGACCTGTCGAATGTGGAAACGATCAAAAAAGGCGACATTGTCAAAGGCAAAGTCGTCAAAATCGAAGACCAACAAGCGATCGTTAGCATCGGTTACAAATACGAGGGCGTCATTCCGCTTCGGGAGCTGTCGTCGGTATCCGTCGGTTCCGCATCCGACGTCGTCGAAGTCGGCCAAGAGCTGGAATTAAAAGTATTGACGATAGATGACGAGAAAGAAAAACTCGTCTTGTCCAAGCGGGCGATCGACAGCGAGAAATCGTGGGAGAAGCTGCAAAAGGCTCTCGAAACCGGCGAAATCCTGGAGGCGCAAGTCGCCGAGATCGTCAAAGGCGGTCTTGTCGTCGACGTCGGCCTTCGCGGGTTCATCCCGGCTTCCATGGTCGAGCGCCATTTCGTCGAAGACTTCACCCCGTACAAAGGCCGCACGCTGCGCCTGAAAGTCAAGGAGCTGGACCGCGAGAAAAACCGCGTCGTCCTGTCTCAAAAAGACGTGCTTGAAGAAGAATACGAAGCCAAAAAACAAGAAATTCTGAACAGCCTGACCGTCGGTCAGACGCTGGAAGGAACCGTACAGCGGCTGACTCCGTTCGGCGCGTTTATCGATGTCGGCGGCATCGACGGACTCGTTCACATCTCCGAGATGGCATGGCATCATGTCGAGAAGCCGTCCGACGTCGTCAAAGAAGGCGACAAAATTAACGTCAAAGTGCTGAAAGTCGATCCGGCCAACGAGCGCATCTCCCTCAGCATCAAGGCGACCCAAGCCGGTCCTTGGGAGCAAGTTTCCGGCAAGTTCAATATCGGCGACGTGATTACGGGCAAAGTCAAACGCCTCGCCAGCTTCGGCGCATTTGTCGAAGTGGCTCCCGGCGTGGAAGGCCTCGTTCATATCTCGCAAATCTCGCATCGCCATATCGGCACGCCGCATGAAGTGCTCAAGGAAGGCCAAGAGGTGCAGGTGAAAGTTCTCGACATCAACATCGGCGAGAAACGCATCTCCCTCAGCATCAAAGAGACGGAAGAAGCTCCAGCTCAAGCGCCTCGTGCTGAACGGCGCGGCGACCGCCAGAAGGAAGAAATTCCGGAAGCGCAGAGCTTGTCCCTGACGCTCGGCGAGCGCTTCGGCGACAAACTGAGCAAATTCAAGTAAGACCCGCGGATCGGAGCGACAACCAGCATGCGAATGTCCCGAAAGATGGAGCACGTGGAACACGCGCTCCGCATCGGTCAGGTCGGCAATCAAGGGTTGGCCGACATCAAATTCGTACACAACTGTCTGCCCGACGCCTCCGTGGATGATATCCATCTGCACACCGCAATCGGCGATCTCGACCTGAGCTCGCCGATTCTTATTAATGCGATGACCGGAGGCGCGGACGAGACGAGAAGCATCAACCGGGAGCTGGCCGTAGCCGCCAGGGAATGCGGGCTGGCGATGGCCGTCGGCTCGCAGATGTCCGCGATCAAAAATCCCGAGGTCGCTTCAAGCTACCGGGTGGTCCGGAGCGTCAATCCGGACGGCATTCTGATCGGCAACCTGGGCAGCGAAGCGACGGTGGAGCAAGCGTTGCGGGCGGTCGAGATGATTGGGGCGAACGCGCTTCAGATTCACTTGAACGTCATGCAGGAATTAATCATGCCGGAGGGCGACCGCTCGTTTAAAGGCGCGCTGGAACGGATCGCGGACATCGCGTCCAACGTCCCCGTGCCCGTCATCGTCAAGGAGGTCGGCTTCGGCATTATGCGGGAAAGCGCGGCCAAGCTGATCCGCCTGCCGATCGCGGCGATCGACGTCGGCGGGACGGGCGGGACGAACTTCGCCGCCATCGAGAATGCTCGCCGCCCGCAAGCCTACGAATGGCTGAACGATTGGGGCAATCCGACCGCCATCGCGCTGTTGGAATCGCTCAGCGTCTGGCCGCGCGGTCGGGTAATCGCTTCCGGCGGCATTCGCAACGGTCTCGAATGCGCCAAAGCGCTTGCTCTGGGAGCGAGCGCCGCCGGAATCGCGGGAGCTGCCCTGCGCGTGCTGCAGACGGAGGGGACCGCCGCTTTGATCGATTATTTGCGGCGGATTCACGAGGAGCTGCGTCTGGTGATGACGGCGCTCGGAGCCGCCTCGATCGAAGAGCTGTGGAACGTCCCGTTGGTCGTGAGCGGAGAATCGGCGGAATGGTGCGAGCTCCGGGGGATCGACATCCGCACATACGCGCGGCGGCAATGGACCGAGACCGGCCGGGCGCGGCCGTCGGGCGATTAATTCCAAACCGAATAGGGATACTATACCTGCGCGAGAAAGAGAGTGCGGGTGATCCCATGAACGACGGCATTTTAACCGGAATCGTAATGTTGATAGGGCTCGTCCTTCTGGCCAGCGGTTGGAAGGACGTCTTGCTGCCCGAGGTCCGGACCCGTACGCTGGCGGCCGTCGCGGCTTGCGCAGCGGTTTTCGCCCCCCTTCACTTGACGGTTGAAGGCATCCGCATGGGCGGGCCGGGCATTTTTGCGCTGCTGCTGGCGCTGTGGGCACTCGCGGGCGGACGGGACGGCTGGGGCGGCTGCGTTCGAATGGCGGTTCCTGCGCTGCTGATCGCATGCCTCGTCTATTTGCTCCGGCTATACTTGACGTTGGAGCCGATGTGGGCCATATGGGGCGGGCGGCTCGACCCGGCGCTGGCGGCCGCGTTGTTGTCCGTCGGGTGGGCCGGCAAGCCGGCCCTTGTTCAGGTGGGCGCTTTATCGGGGGCCTTGGCGGTCTCGGATTTGGCGGCTGCGGTCCATACGGGCGCGGGCGCCTCTTTCGGCAGGGCCGCATTCGCGGACGCCTGGCTGGCGGCGGTCTGCGTCAGCCGGGTCGGATGCGCGCTGGCGCTTCGAGCGGCAGGCGTCTGCCGCAAACTGCGTACGCGCTGGAACAAACGATTCGGCCAACCGGACGGGCATGTGTGAGAGAAAGCGCCCGGGCGGCATTCATGATAGGATTGGAGCGTGTCAACTAGCATGGCAAAACCAGTAGTGGCCATTGTCGGCCGGCCGAACGTCGGCAAGTCGACGATTTTTAACCGGATGATCGGAGAGCGTCTGGCCATCGTCGAGGACAAGCCGGGCGTCACCCGCGACCGGATCTACGGTACGGCGGAGTGGCTGGACAAGTCGTTTCACGTGATCGACACCGGAGGAATCGAAGTGGACGGCGAGGATGAAATTCTCCGTTCGATCCGCGTGCAGGCGGAGCTGGCGATGGACGAGGCGGATGTGATCGTCTTTATGACCGACGCCAAAGCCGGAGTGACGACAGCCGACCAGGAAGTCGCCGAGCTGCTGTACCGCCGGACGGACAAACCGATTATTCTGGCCGTCAACAAAGTGGACAATCTGAAGCGGCGCGAGGACATCTACGAGTTCTACAACCTCGGGCTGGGCGATCCGATCCCGCTGTCGGGTGCGCACGGCATCGGCATCGGCGACCTGATGGAAGCGATCGTCAAGAAGTTCCCGGAGAAGGAAGAAGAGCAGTACGACGACGATGTGATCAAAATCGCCCTGATCGGCCGGCCGAACGTCGGCAAATCCTCGCTCGTGAACGCGATTCTCGGGGAAGAACGCGTAATCGTCAGCGATATCGCCGGAACGACGAGGGACGCGATCGACACGCCGTTCGAGCGGGACGGGCAGCGTTACGTCATCATCGATACGGCGGGTATGCGCAAGCGGGGCAAAGTGTACGAATCGACGGAGAAATACAGCGTCATGCGCGCCATGCAGGCGATCGAACGGTGCGACGTCGCCTTGATCGTTCTCAACGGCGAGCAGGGCATTGTCGAACAGGACAAGCATATCGCCGGCTACGCCCACGAAGCGGGCAAAGCCGCGGTTATCGTCGTCAACAAGTGGGATGCCGTGGAGAAAGATGACAAGACGATGCAGCGCTTCACGAACGAGATTCGCGACCAGTTTCAGTTCATGTCGTACGCGCCGGTCGCATTCGTCTCGGCGAAGACGAAGCAGAGGCTGCATAAGCTGCTGCCGATCGTTCAGCATGTCGCGGAACAACACGCGCAGCGCATCCCGACTTCCGTGCTGAACGACGTCATCAGCGACGCGGTCGCCGTCAACGCGACACCGGCCGACAAAGGCCGCCGCTTGAAAATTCAATACGCCACCCAGGTGGCGGTCAAACCCCCGACTATCGTTCTGTTCGTCAACGATCCCGAGCTGATGCACTTCTCGTATACCCGCTATCTGGAGAACCGCTTACGGGCCGCGTTTCAATTTGAAGGAACACCGCTGCGTCTGTTAGCGAGACGCAAGTCGGATATCGAATAGGAGGCAGCTGTGGCGTGATGACTGTTGTTGCAATCGTCGTCGGCTATTTGCTGGGGGCGATCAGTTTCAGCTATTTGTACGGCAAGTTGGTGAAGGGGATCGATATCCGCGAGCACGGGAGCGGCAACGCCGGCGCGACGAATACGCTGAGGGTGCTCGGCAAAGGACCGGGCATTCTCGTGCTGCTGCTGGATATCGCCAAGGGTATCGCGGCCGTCTGGATCGCCCGATGGCTCGGCAGCGGCGAATGGACGCCCGTCCTGGCCGGTCTGGCAGCGATCGTCGGTCACAACTGGCCGATCTACTTCGGCTTCCGCGGCGGCAAAGGTATCGCGACGACGATCGGCGTCATCGCGAGCCTGGGCCTGCTCCCCGCGGCGCTGTCCGGCGCCGTGGCGATCGCGGCGATCGCCGTCACCCGCTACGTTTCGCTAGGCTCCCTCCTGTTTACCGGACTTTTGCCTATCGCCATTCTCGCGACGGGGCGGCCGATCGAAGTGTTTTGGGCCAGTCTGCTCATCGCCGTTTTTGCTTTTGTCCGCCATCGCGGCAACATTGTGAAGTTGGCCAAGGGAACGGAAAACAAACTCGGAAGGAGGGCGTGACATGTCCTCCAAAGCCGCAGTACTCGTAGCTGGAAGCTGGGGAACCGCTCTCGCTTCCGTGCTGGCCGCCAACGGTCATCGCGTCTCGCTCTGGTCGCGAAGCCGCGAACAGGCGGAGGAGATCAACCGGGAACGCGTCAACAAACGTTATTTGCCGAACGTTCGGCTGCACGAGTCCATCCGCGCTACCGACAGTTTGGCCGAAGCCGTGGAAGGCGCGGGTTTCGTGCTGCTCGTCGCGCCGTCTTCGGCCATGCGCGAGGTGGCCTCCCGGCTCAAGCCGCTGCTTACGGGCGACGAATGTCTTGTTCACGCCACCAAAGGATTTGAACCGGAAACCCTCAAGCGGATGACCGACGTGATCGCCGAGGAGCTGCCGCAGTTCGATCCCCGCCGTCTCGTCGCGCTGTCCGGCCCGAGCCACGCGGAGGAAGTGATCGTGCGGTGCCCAACGACGGTCGTCGTCGCTTCCCGGTCCCGGCAAGCCGCCGAGGAAGCGCAGGATTGGCTGATCAATTCGACCTTCCGCGTGTATACGAATCCGGACGTCGTCGGAGTCGAAGTCGCCGGAGCGCTGAAAAACATTATCGCGCTCGGGGCGGGATTGTCGGACGGGCTCGGATTCGGCGACAACGCCAAAGCGGCCTTGCTCACCCGCGGGCTGGCCGAAATCTCCCGGCTCGGCCAGGCGATGGGAGCGCAGCCGCAGACGTTCGCGGGACTTGCCGGCGTCGGCGACCTGGTGGTGACGTGCACGAGCCGGCACAGCCGCAACTGGCGAGCCGGCTACGGGATCGGGCAAGGGAAAAAGCTGGACGACGTCCTCAGCGAGATGAACATGGTTGTTGAAGGCGTCAAAACGACGCGGGCAGCCAAGTCGCTGGCCGCCCGATACGGCGTACATATGCCCATCGCCGAGCAGTTGTACGAAGTTCTGTTTAACGGCAAGCCGCCGAAAGCCGCCGTCGAGGATTTGATGGGGCGCGGCCGCACGCATGAAATGGAGGAAGTCGCCCGTTCTTCGGGTTCATGGTCTTAGTCAGCACCACCGGCCTCCCGACCTCATAAAATACCGTAAGGATGGGTAAAGGAGGTTCGGAATGAGCGACATCACCAAAAATATACTGGGCAAAGTCAACAAGAAGCTGGGTAAAACGATTTCCCCCAAGGACATCCAAAATCTCGCCAAAAACGTCAAGCCTTCGACGACGCAAAACGAGGCGCAGCTGCGCCAGCTTATCAAACAAGTCTCGCAAACCGTCGGGGTTCCGGTATCGGAAGCGACGATGAACGATATCGTCAAGGCCGTTAAAGCGACCGGCGGCGGAGCGGATCTGGTCAAATTGATGCAGATGATGAGCAACAAAAAATGAGCGGCGGGTTTGCCTCTCTCCACGCGTCTGGCGGGGAGCGGGCAAACCCGCTCTTTGCTTTTCAGACGGCTGTAGGATAAGGTATAATTGTAGAGGTTTACGTCTGTACATGATTTGCATCGGAAAGCGGAGATGGGAATGGATCAGATCAGTTCGCTCGACAAAATGTGGTTTTCTTTAATCTCGATCGGCCTCATGGCTGTCGCCACCTTCTTAATCTCGTTCGCGCGCGCCAAGACTCGCGGCATCGTGCGCTTCGCGCTCTCGGCCTTGGCGGTGATCGCGCTTATTTACGCCGTGCTGACCATGCTTATATCGCTACTTTGAAACAGGGACGGAGGATACGGGATGGCTGTCACGTTGATCGGAAGAGCGGTGACCAGAGAAGTGGCAAGCGAGCCCGGAGAGACGCTGCTGGAGCTGGCCCTGCGCCACGGCGTCGACTGGGGCTCTTCCTGCAGGCGGGGCACATGCGCGAGATGCCGCTGCCTGATCGAATCCGGGATGGAGCATTTGCACGACATTACGGACGAGGAATGGGACCGCCTCGACGAAGACGAAATGGAACGGGGATTCCGCTTGGGGTGCCAGGCTGTCGTGAAATCGGACGGGCCTGTCGTCGCAAGATGGAAGCCGTATTTTTAAGATGAGCAAGCCAAGAGGGATCGCCTCCGTCACGTTCGAACCGCAGGGCGTCCGGACGGAGGCCAAGATCGGCATGACGGTCCTGGAGACGGCCCAAAGGGCCAGAGTTCCTATTCGCACGCGCTGCGGCGGTGTGGCGGGCTGCCTGATGTGCAAGGTTGAGATCGCGGAAGGCAGCGAAGTGTCCGGCCGGACGGACGCGGAGCGCCGCAAGCTGGGGGAAGGATCGCGCGCGGGACAGCGCCTGTCCTGCCAGACCCGCATCCTGGGAGACGCCGTCGTGATCGTTCCCGAAGATCCGCTGAAGGCGGCGGTCAGGGCTCAACTTGCGAAACGGAAGGAAGAAGAGGAGTGGCCATGAAGCGACAGATTTTGCGGGCGGCGATGGCGCTTGCGCTGCTGCTGGGGACAAGCGGTTGCCTGTATCCGAACGAAATGCGCAAGGAAAACCAGATGACCCCGCAGGAGAGCTTGACGGTCGTAAAGAACGCCGTCGAATCGTATCGAAACGCGACCGGCGTGCTGCCGATTCGCAACAAACCCGCCGATACGCCGCTTTACGAGAAATATCCGGTCGATTTCAAGCTGCTGACGGAGCGCGGCTTTCTCGGGACGATTCCCGGCATCGCCTACGAGAACGGAGGCCGCGGCGTGTTTGTGCTGGTCGATCCCGAGGAAGATTTAAAAGTCCGGCTGATCGACGTGCTGGCTTATCAGACGGTTCAGTACGTGCAGGCCCGGGTGACGGAATACAACGCCAGCCGCCGGCAACTGCCGCTGGGCGAACCGTTGGAAGGAGCCGAGGGCTTCTATTCGATCAACTACAAGCAATTGGGCATCAGCGAAGAAAAGCTGATGAGCGCGTACAGCGGACATTCACTGCAGCTTATCCTTCATCAATCCGGACGTGTCGGCATCGACTACGGTCCGGATCTGGCGCTGCACTTGCGGAAAAGCGGAAAAACGCCGCCGCCCGATAAGAACTTGCTCGACTTGCTGGTCGAGGAAACGCCTTACGCGCCGGCGGCCTCTTTCCCGTACCGGCTCGTATCCGGCGAACCGCGCCCCTATATGGAATAAGCCGGTCGACACCCGAATCCCCGAGGTTCGGGTGTCTTCTTTTTTTTCAAGCCGACCATTCAATTCGGGCCTGCTTCCTATCCGTAATCGCGTTCGACCTTGCAAATTCTCACCGCTCCCAGAAACCCGGGTCCTCCGCGGTCATAACCGGGCAGAACGGGACATATATATTTACGCGTGAGAGCGCGGCGGGATAGGCAGGCGACGGCACGTTGTTCCGAAAAAAGGGGAAGGCTTTGCAAAAATCAGGAATACCCGGCCATGAAGCGCATATCATGATACCAGTCCAAAACCTTGTACGAGTATCGACCGCATCGCGGCCCGCGGAACTCCGCAGCCCGTCTATGCGGCTATCGCAACCAACAAACCGTTCAGGAGGGATTTCAATTGGAAAAAGTGGATATTTTCAAGGACATTGCTGAACGAACCGGAGGCGACATCTACCTGGGCGTTGTCGGCGCGGTCCGCACGGGCAAGTCAACCTTCATCAAGCGGTTTATGGAGTCCGTGGTGCTTCCGAACATCCGCAGCGATGCCGATCGGGCGAGAGCGACCGACGAGCTGCCCCAGAGCGCGGCGGGCCGCACCATTATGACGACGGAACCGAAGTTCGTGCCGAACAACGCCATCCAGATCCAGGTGGCGGAAGGGCTGAGCGTCAACGTGCGGCTGGTGGACTGCGTCGGCTACGCCGTCGAAGGCGCCAAGGGCTACGAGGACGAGAGCGGCCCGCGCATGATCAGCACGCCGTGGTTCGACGAGCCGATACCTTTCCAGGAAGCGGCCGAGATCGGCACGCGCAAGGTTATCCAGGAGCATTCCACGCTTGGCGTGCTGGTGACGACCGACGGCACGATCGCCGAAATTCCGCGCGAGGCTTATGTGGAAGCGGAGGAGCGCGTCGTAGCCGAACTGAAGGAAGTCGGCAAGCCGTTTGTCGTCATTATCAACTCCACGCGTCCCCATAGCGAGGATACGCAGGAGCTGCGCAGCGACCTCGCCGCCAAATACGACATTCCCGTCATCGCCATGAGCGTTGCTACCGCCGGCGAAGACGAAATTCTCGGCGTCATGCGCGAAGTGCTCTACGAATTCCCGGTCCACGAAGTGAATGTGAATCTGCCCAGTTGGGTTATGGTGCTGGAGGAAAATCACTGGCTCCGTTCCAGCTTCGAGGGTTCGGTTCGCGATACGGTGAAGGATATTCGCCGGCTGAGGGATGTCGATCGCGTCGTCGGCGCGTTTAACGAATACGATTTTATCGAGCGGGCCGCGTTGGCCGGCATGAATATGGGCCAAGGCGTCGCCGAGATCGATCTGCACGCCCCAGACGAGCTTTACGACAAGGTGCTGATGGAGGTCGTCGGCGTTGAAATTCGCGGAAAGGATCACCTGCTGCAGCTCATGCAGGAGCTCACCTACGCGAAACGCGAATTCGACCGGTTCGAGGAAGCGCTGGAGATGGTCAAGACGACGGGTTACGGCATCGCGCCTCCGTCTCTCGCCGACATGCGTCTCGATGAACCCGAGCTTATCCGCCAAGGCTCCCGGTTCGGCGTCAGGCTGAGAGCGACCGCTCCGTCCATTCATATGATCCGGGTCGACGTCGAATCGGAGTTCGCGCCGATCATCGGCACCGAGAAGCAAAGCGAGGAGCTTGTTCGGTATTTGATGCAGGATTTCGAGGAGAACCCGCTGAAGATCTGGGAATCGGATATTTTCGGACGTTCCCTGCATTCCATCGTGCGCGAAGGCATCCAGGGCAAGCTGGCGATGATGCCGGACAACGCCCGCTACAAACTGCAGGAAACGCTGGGCCGCATCATCAACGAAGGCTCCGGAGGTCTTATCGCCATCATTCTCTGATCCCATAAGCGCTCTGGTGAAGAACCGACCTTCGGTCCCGGCCGAAGGCCGGTTTCCTTCATTTTTATGACCGGAAAACTATTGTAATTGGGCCGAAGGTGTATTACTATAAGCTTGTTCCGCCTTGGGACGTATATTTTGCCGGCAATCCGTTAACACATGAAGATAAGAACCTCTTCGGGGGGAGGTGAAGGGCATGAACAAATCGGATCTGATCACGAAAGTGGCGGAAGCCGCCGAGCTGTCCAAAAAGGATGCGACAAAAGCGGTGGAAGCCGTATTTGAATCGATCGCGGAAGCGCTGCAAAACGGCGAAAAAGTCCAATTGGTCGGTTTCGGTAACTTTGAAGTACGCGAACGCCAAGCCCGCAAAGGTCGCAATCCGCAGACGGGCGAGGAGATTGAAATTTCCGCGAGCAAAATTCCGGCATTCCGTCCGGGCAAAGCGCTTCGCGACATCATTAAATAATACGGGTGACCATTCAACCGTACATATTCTCGATGGACCGAAGGGGCATTCCCACCGCCGGCTGCGTACGGGGAATGTCCCTTCGTTTGTTGCCCGCCCGGTTGGCGCGCGCTTCGTGCCAAATGCGAAAATATTTCCTCAAGCTCTTTACAATTGAGGAGGAGCCATATATAATAGCACTTGTCGCCAAAAAGCGGACCGGGTCAAACGCCGTGTCCGGCGCTTGGAACGCCGTCGGGGTATAGCGCAGTCCGGTAGCGCGCACCCTTGGGGTGGGTGAGGTCGTGGGTTCAAATCCCGCTACTCCGATTCGGACGCGAGAAGCGCGTCTCGCAAGAAACAAAACGCCTCCCCTTCGCTAAAAACGAAGGGAGGCGTTTCGTTTTGACGGATGGGGATGCGGCGGTCCTTTAGTCCCAATCATCTTCTTCTTCGACTTTCAAAAATTCTCCCCGTCCTTGCATCGGGGGCGCATACTGCTCCTGCATGGGAAACCCCTCCTCATTAAAAATTCCACTTCATTATCCGTATGGGCCGGACGAATGGTTGGTGTAAATCGTAAACGTTCCTTCTGCCGGTGACCGGTCCTTAAAGTTGCAAGGCGGGCACCCGGCGTATATAATAGGTGACGGCACAACAGAGATGCGTTTGGTCCGGCGCACGGACAAACGCAGCCAGGACCAGCGCGATGAAGCGCGGATCAACGGCGCCAAGCCGGGGTATAGCGCAGTCCGGTAGCGCGCACCCTTGGGGTGGGTGAGGTCGTGGGTTCAAATCCCGCTACTCCGATTCAAAAGCGAAAGGCAGGGAGCGCTTGATTAAGGTGCTCCCTGCTTCCGTAACGAAAGGCACACCCCCGCCGCGGCGTCCGGACCGATTGACAGGGCGGAGCAATCGCGGCATGATAAAAGGAAGAACGGTCCGTCGGCCGGGATACAAGTAGCGCGAGCAGAGCGGAGGCATAGCCATGGAAGCGAATCAAGCCGATTACATTGTCATTAAAGCGATGGACAACGGCGTCCATGTGATCGGACTCACGCGCGGTCAGGATACGCGGTTCCATCACACGGAGAAGCTGGATAAGGGCGAGGTGATGATCGCCCAATTCACCGATCATACGTCTGCCATCAAGATCCGCGGCAAGGCGACTGTGCTTACCCGATACGGCACCATTGACACGGAGACGAATTGAACCGCAGCGGGCATGCGACTCTACGCATAGCCCGCTTCTTCTTGTTGTACAATGGTAATAAAGGGTTGTGATTCGGCTGTTTTGCGGAAAGGGGCTGGTGCCATGCGGGAATGGCGAAAAACAGCATCGCTCGCCGCGGCGGCCGCGGCCGCGCTGATTCTGCTGGCGCTTGCGCCTGCCGGATGGGCAAGGCCGGAGGCGGCGGGAAGCTCCTTTGCCGAGTCGGCTCCGCGGCGGATGACCGGGGGCAATCTGGTGGACTTCCTGCTGCAGTCGCCCCTTGCCGCTCCGATCGTCCGGACGGAGTGGGAGTGGACGCTGCTGTCCGTCGATCTGTCGGCGGACGATCCGGCGCTCACACGCGAGGCGGTCATGCGGGACCTGTACACGCTCACGGAACGGGCGTTCCGAACGACGACGAATGTGCAGCAGACTTTGATCCGCGTGGTCGTCCGCGAGCCCGGCGGCCGAGGCGAGCAGGTGATCGCGGTGCTGTACGCCAAGCGGGACCAGTGGAAGCATCCCGCCTTCGGCATGCCGGAGCAGCCCGTACATGCGGAAAGATGGCTGGCGGAAACCTACAAGCTCACGATGGATGCCGACGCGTGGGACAGACGGCGGGGCGGCTGATGCCGTTCTTTTCTTTTTATGTTGGAAAGGGTTGTGCTATAATATTCTGGATGCAAAAGGTGGAGGCTACAAGGCATGAATGAGGAGCGAGTCGCCGAGCGGGCAAAACAATATACCGAGCATGACATCATACGCCGTTATACGGAGCTGCCCCAGTTCCCCGAGCTTCGGGCCAAACTGCTGTATGCTTGTTTGCGGCACAGTTCCTTGACTCACCAAGACAGCGAGCTGTACGCCTTGGTTGCGTCCCTGGCGCAGCTCGGACTGGATACGCACGACCGGATCAGCCTGACGAACGAACGGAAAGAGAAAAAGGAAGCCCGTTCCAGGCAGTTGAAGGTGCTGGCGGGCGATTATTTCAGCAGCCGCTATTATCACCTGCTGTCGCAAGCGGGCAAGATTGAGCCGATCCGGCTGCTTGCCCAGGCGATCTGCGAGGTCAACCGGCTCAAGATGATCCTGTATACCCGGATGAAGCAACTGAAGCTGACGGCCGAGGAGTATTTGCAGCAGACCGTCGGCATTCACTCGCATATTTTCGCTAATTTCGGCCGCCTGTTAATGGACGGGTCGCGTGTGCGCGTATGGCCGGAGCTGGTTCAGTCGCTCGTCCGCTGCGAAGTGATCCTGTCCGAACTGAAGCGCAACGAGAACGTTGCGGAATGGAAGGGCGGCTGGGCGTATTGGCATATTCTCCAGTCGGCTTCCAAGGAGGAGCGCAAGCAAGTGCAGCAGGAAGAACCGGAACCGAACCGGGTCCGGCTGCTGATGCACAAATACAACGTAACGGCCCTGCTGTGGCAACTGTTCGATCAGCAGTCCAGACAAATGTCGGCGATCATCGAACAACTGGATGCGGCGCTCGGCAAAGATTTGAAGACGCTGCTTGATCCGCTCATTCGATTGCCTGTAGCTCCCATGGCGGCGGACGAGCTTTGAGAGGGGGAGTCGGTGTGGCGAAGGAACAGGCGCCATATGCCAGACAAGGAAAAAGCAAGGAAGAATACGTGCATCAAGTGTTCGAGAGCATTGCGCCGAAATACGACTTTATGAACGATGTGATCAGCTTCCGGCGCCATAAGGCTTGGCGCCGGTTCGCGATGAAACAGATGAAGGTTCGTTCCGGAGACGCCTCGATCGATCTGTGCTGCGGAACTTGCGATTGGACCATCCAGTTGGCGCAGGCCAGCGGAAGCGGGCGCACCGTTGGCCTCGACTTCAGCGCGAACATGCTGGAGGCGGGACGCCGGAAGATTGAAGCCCTGAACCTGGACCGCCGGATCGAGCTCGTTCAGGGCAACGCGATGGAGCTTCCGTTCCCGGACAACTCCTTCGATCATGCGACCATCGGGTTCGGCTTGCGCAACGTGCCCGATCTGGTGCGGGTGCTCGAAGAGATGAAACGCGTGGTGAAGCCGGGAGGACAGGTGGTCTGTCTGGAAGTGTCCAGACCGACGTGGCAGCCCTTCAAAGGGCTGTACTCTTTTTATTTTGAGCGGCTGCTTCCGCTGATGGGCAAGCTGTTCGCCAAAAAGTACGAGCAGTACCGCTGGCTGCCCGAATCGCTCAAGTCGTTTCCGGGGCGGGAGAGACTGGCGGAAATTTTCCGCGAGGTCGGTTTGGAGGACGTGCGCGCCTGGCCCTTGACGGGAGGCGTCGCCGCTCTGCATATCGGACGCAAGCCGCAGGAAGCCGCGCGGCGGGAAGAAGGCCGGCAACCATGAAGAAGCTTCGCATATTCCTTGAAATGATCAAATTCGAACATACCGTTTTCGCCTTGCCGTTCGCCTTTATGGGCGCCATTCTCGGCGGGCTGACGATGGAGGACCGGCTGCCGAGCTGGTCGGAGATCGGCTGGATTATCCTGGCCATGGTCGGCGCGAGAAGCGCCGCAATGGGACTGAACCGGGTGATCGACCGCTTCATCGACAAGAAAAATCCGCGGACCGCGACACGCGCGATTCCCGCAGGACTATTGGGTCTGGTCGAAGTCTGGGTGTTCATCGCGATCTCCTTCATCCTGCTGTTTGTCGCGGCCTCGCAGCTCGATCCCATCTGCGTGAAGCTGATGCCGATCGCGGTCGTGCTGCTGGTCGGTTATTCGTACACCAAGCGGTTCACCTGGGCTTGCCATCTTGTGCTCGGTTTGACGATCGGCCTCGCCCCGCTCGGCGGCTGGGTCGCCGTTACGGGCGCCGCGAACTTGTCCGCTTATGTGCTTTACGTATCCGTCGCTTGCTGGATTGCCGGCTTCGATGTGCTTTATGCCACGCAGGACGCCGACTTCGACAAGCGCGAAGGACTTTATTCAATCCCTTCTTATTTCGGAATCGCCCGCGGGTTGATCATCGCCCGCCTGCTGCATGTCGTCACGGCTGTCGGATTTATCGCGCTGATCCCGATGACGGGGCTGGGCGCGCTGGCCGCGGTCGGCATGATCGGGGCTTGCGGCCTGCTGCTGTACGAGCACCGGCTGGTGAAGCCGCATGACTTGTCCCGCATACAGACGGCGTTTTTTACGTTAAACGGAACGCTCAGCATCGTCGTCTTTGCGTTTACGCTGCTGGATGTGGTGGTGAAGACGTGGTGACCGCGGAAAATGTGCAGCAGGACCGAGAGCGCCAGGCGGGCTGGGTGCTCGGCATCACCGGCGCCAGCGGAGCCGTCTACGGGGTCCGGCTGGCCGAGGAGCTGCTGAGCCGGGGCATTCCCGTCCACTTCGTCATCAGCGACGCGGGCTGGCGCGTGCTGAAGGAGGAGCTCGGCTGGGACGTGACGAGGCGGACGGAGGCGCTTGAACGCCGCTTCGGAGGCATGGCGGGCCCGTTCCGCTATCACTCGAACGCCGATATCGGAGCGTCGATCGCCAGCGGATCTTTTCGCACCAAGGGAATGGTTATCGCTCCCTGTTCGATGGGCACACTGTCGGGTATAGCGCGCGCCGCTTCCGACAACCTGATGGAGCGGGCGGCCGACGTGATGCTGAAGGAAGGGCGGAAGCTGATTCTTCTGCCCCGGGAGACGCCGCTGCATGCCGTGCATCTCCAGCATATGCTGACGCTGGCGCAGATGGGCGTGCGAATTGTGCCGGCGATGCCGGCTTTTTACTTCGGACCGCAGACGCTGGCCGACGCCGTCGATTTCGTGGTGGGCAAGCTTCTGGATCAGATGGACATCCCGCACCGGTTGTTCCGCAGATGGGGAGAGGATGACGAGCATGACAACTGACATCATCCGCATCGGGCGCATCGAATATACGAACGTATGGCCGGTTTTTCAGCAATTCGATCCGCAACGGCTGGGCTTTCCCGCCGAATTGGTCACGCAGGTGCCGGCCGAGCTGAACCGGCGCATCCAGGAAGGCGCCATCGACATCGCGGCGATCTCCTCCTATGCCTACGCGCAGGCGGCGGACGATCTGCTGCTGCTGCCCGGCCTGTCGGTAAGCGCGTACGGCCGAGTCCGCTCCGTGCTGCTGTTCCACCGCAAGCCGCTGGCCGAGGTCGCGTCCGGAACGGTGGCGCTGACCCGGTCGTCGGCCACCTCGGTGAATCTGCTGAAGATTATTTTGGCCAAGCGGTACGGAGGCAGCCCGAGTTATGTGACGATGAAGCCGGATCTGGACCGGATGATGAGTTCCGCGGACGCGGCTTTGTTGATCGGCGACGACGCGATCAAAGCGAGCTGGGCCAATACCGGTTACGAGGTGACCGATCTCGCGAGCGAATGGACGAGCTGGACCGGGCATTGGATGACGTTTGCGGTATGGGCGGTCAGACGCAGCCTCGCCGAGTCCCGGCCGGATATGGTGAGCGCGGTCGTCCGGGCTTTTCAGGAGAGCAAGGAGAAGGGCCGCCGCAACCGGTCGGCCGTCGTGAATCAGGCCATGTCGGCGTTCGGCGGAACCGAGGCGTACTGGAACGAATATTTCGACGGTTTGTCCCATGACTTCGGAGCCGGTCAGCAAGCCGGACTGGCGGCCTATCTGCGTTACGCCCGCGAGTTGGGTCTGCTGGAGCGGGACGTGCCGCTGCGAATCTGGAACGATACTACGGTTGCACAGGTGAACGAATGAAGCTGATTGAGATTTACGCGCGGAAACGAAAAGATATCGCCGTGATCGAGCAAGCGCTCGAACAGACGGTGCGCTCCGACCAAGCGCTGCTGCAGGAGGCTTCGCAGCATCTGCTCAAAGCCGGCGGCAAGCGGATTCGGCCTGTGTTCGTGCTGCTTGCGGGAGAATTCGGACATTACGATCTGAATTGCCTTAAGCATGTCGCCGTCCCGCTCGAGCTCATTCACATGGCGTCCCTCGTGCACGACGATGTGATCGACGACGCGGCGACGAGGAGAGGGCAGCCGACGGTCATGTCCAAATGGGACAACCGCGTCGCGATGTATACCGGCGACTATATCTTCGCCAAGGCGCTGGACGTGGCGACCAAACTGGAAGACGCCAGGCTGCACCGGATATTGTCCAAGGCGATGGTCGAGATGGCGATCGGCGAGATGGAGCAGATCCGTTTCTTCTTCGAGACGGAGCAGAGCAACCGCGACTACCTGCTGCGCATCCGGCGCAAGACGGCGCTGCTGATCGCGATCTCCTGCCAGCTCGGCGCGCTTGCGGCCGGCGCTCCGGAGTCGGTTGTCCGCGACTTGTACCGATTCGGCTACAATGTCGGAATGGCGTTCCAGATCCGCGACGACATCCTGGATATGACCGGCACGGAGAAGCAGTTGGGCAAGCCGCCGGGCAGCGACATCCGCCAGGGCAACATCACGCTGCCCGTGTTGTACGCGCTGCGGGAGGAGCATTTGCGGGACGAGCTGCTGCGGGAGATCGAACGGATCAGGCTCGCGGACGGCCAGACGGATGTCGGGCGCTTCCTGTCCTTGGTGCGCGGTTCGTCGGCTATCCGCAGAGCCGAAGAGCTGGCTTCCCGGTACATCGGGAAGTCGATTGCCGCGCTGGAGAAGCTGCCGGACCGCACCGCCAAGCGGGAACTTGCGGAGATCGCCCGGTTTATCGGCGAGCGCAACTACTAAGAATCTTTCTTTTTTACAGGCGTGCTGGTATGATGTTCCGTACCGGGGTCCACACTGTAGAAACAGCCGGATTCTCTTGGCGATATCAATGAGAGTGGGGTAAGACGCATGGAACGTACATACGTAATGGTGAAGCCCGACGGCGTGCAACGCGGGCTGATCGGGGAAATCGTCCGCCGCTTCGAGAACAAAGGGTTGCGGCTGGCAGCCGCCAAGCTGATGACCGTGACGCCCGCCCAAGCCGAGCGGCATTATCAGGAGCACGTCGGCAAGCCGTTTTATCCGGATCTGATGAAATTCATCACCTCCGGCCCGGTGTTCGCCATGGTGTGGGAAGGCGATTCGGCCATTGCGCTGGCTAGGAAACTGATCGGCAAAACCGATGTGACGGAGGCGGCTCCGGGAACGATCCGGGGGGATTTCGCTCTACATACGAACCGGAATTTGGTCCATGGCTCCGACTCGCCCGAAAGCGCCGAGCGGGAGATCGGCATTTTCTTTGCGCCGGAGGAACTGCAATCCTACAGCAAAGCCGTTGAAGCTTGGATGTAAGGGGCCGATCGAGATGGCATGGGAACCGACTGGCGCGGGTACGGGAGAAGAATCCCGCCCCGATCCGGACTTTTTATTGTTTATCCGCAAAGTGAAGGAACATACATCCATCGACTTGTCGCTGTACAAAGAAGCCCAGATGAAAAGACGGCTGACGACGCTTCGCCTGAAGCGGGGGTACGCCACGTTTGCCGCCTATTTCGAGGCGATGCAGAAACAGCCCGAGCTGCTCGCCGAATTTCTGGACCGGATGACGATTAACGTGTCCGAATTTTGGCGCAACCGCAACCGTTGGGAAGTGCTGGACCAAGTGTTTATTCCGGAGATGCTCCGGACGAACCGCAGGCTCAAATGCTGGAGCGCGGCGTGCTCGACGGGGGAGGAGCCGTATACGCTGGCCATGATTCTCGACCGTCACAACGCGTTGCGTGACGCGACGCTGCACGCCACCGATATCGACGAGGGCGCGCTGGCCAAGGCGAAATCCGGCCGGTACCTGGAACGTTCGCTGAAGGAAGTTCCCGAAGATTACGTGCGGAAGTATTTCCGGCAGGACGGCATGGAATGGCTGATCTCCGACGATCTGAAGCGTCACGTCAAGTTTAAGAAGCAAAATTTGCTTACCGACCCGTTCGAAAGCGGGTACGATCTGATCGTCTGCCGGAACGTCCTGATTTATTTTACGGAAGAAGCAAAAGATCTGCTCTACCGCAAGTTTTCCGACGCCCTGAGGCCGGGCGGGGTGCTGTTCGTCGGCAGCACGGAGCAAATTTTTACGCCCGCCCGCTACGGATTCCAGCCTGCGGAGACGTTTTTTTACCGCAAGGCGGAGTGACGGACGACGGCGCGCGCGCCGTCCGGATCAGACACATGCATGATTGGCCGCTGTACGCTCCGGGAGACCGGGGCGTATTTGCTAGGACGGGGAAAACGGCTCCCGGTATCCGGCTGCGGATAATGCCGGGCGTCCCGGGCGCGATTTGGGGCGCCTTGTCATTGTCAAACGGACGGGGCTGTACTATAATTAGCAAAAGAATTCTGTGCTTAAACGCGCTAAAGCGCATGGAAACGACGAGGGGGAGCGACTCTTGAGATACTTGACCGCAGGGGAAACACACGGACCGCAACTAACGGCCATCATCGAAGGTTTGCCGAGCAACTTGCCGCTGACGGCCGAACCGATCAATTTCCAGTTGGCGCGCCGTCAAAAAGGCTACGGACGCGGGCGCCGCATGCAGATCGAAAAGGACGAGGTCCGTTTCGTCGGAGGCGTGCGCCACGGCTTCACGACGGGAGCGCCGGTCGCTCTGGTCGTCGAGAACAAGGACTGGAAAAACTGGACGCGCATCATGGGCGCGGAGCCGCTGGAAGACGGGGACGAAGCGAAGCGCCGCATGCACCGTCCGCGTCCGGGACATGCCGATTTGAACGGCGGGTTGAAATACAATCAAAAAGACATGCGCAACATTCTGGAGCGCTCCAGCGCCCGCGAGACGACCGTGCGAGTCGCCTGCGGCGCCGTCGCGCGCGAGCTGCTGGCGCAGTTCGGCATCAAGGTGGCCGGCCAGGTGCTGCGCATCGGCGAAGTCGAGGCAACCCGGCAGGAGCTGCCGATCGACGAGCTGATCCGCATCACGGAAGAATCGCCGGTTCGCGTGACGGACAAGGAAGCCGAAGCCCGCATGATTGCGGCGATCGACGCGGCGAAGGAAGACGGCGATACGCTCGGCGGCATCGTCGAATGCATCGTCGAAGGCTGCCCGGTCGGCCTCGGCAGCCACGTTCAATGGGACCGCAAGCTGGACGGCCGGATCGCGCAGGCGGTCGTGTCGATTCAGGCGTTTAAAGGCGTCGAGTTCGGCATCGGCTTCGAGGCCGCCAAGCTGCGGGGCTCGAAGGTGCATGACGAGATCCGCTACGAGGCCGGCCGCGGCTTCTACCGGGCGTCCAACCGCGCCGGCGGCTTCGAGGGCGGCATGACGACCGGCGAGCCGATCGTGGTGCGCGCGGTGATGAAGCCGATCTCCACGCTGTACAAAGCGCTGCAAAGCGTCGATATCGACACGAAGGAACCGTTCACCGCCCAGGTCGAGCGTTCCGACACCTGCGCGGTTCCGGCGGCCAGCGTCATTCTGGAGAACGTCGTGGCCTGGGAAGTCGCCCAGGCGTTTATGGAGAAGTTCGGCGGCGATTCGCTGGAAGAAATCCGCGCCAACTACAACAACTACTTGAAACAAGTGGAGCAATATTAAGATGAAAACTTTGACAGTCGATCTAGGCGAACGGTCTTATCCGATTCATATCGGGCACGGCATTTTACCCCTGCTGCCGGAGAAGCTGGCCGAATGCGGCATCGGCAGTCCGACACCGCTCCTCGTCATCACGGATTCGGCTGTGGCGCCCCATTACCTGAAGCCCGTGGAGGAGCTGCTGCGCGGGGCGGGTTATCCCGTGACGACATCCGTGATTCCTTCGGGGGAAGCGTCCAAATCGCTGGAGATGCTGGACGAGCTGGTGAAGGTTGCGCTTGAGGCGGGGCTCGACCGCAAATCGGTGATCATTGCCCTCGGAGGCGGAGTCGTCGGGGACTTGGCCGGCTTCGTGGCGGCCAGCTACATGCGCGGCATCCGCTTCGTGCAGGTGCCCACGACCATTCTCGCCCACGACTCGAGCGTCGGCGGGAAAGTCGCGGTCAACCACAAGCTGGCCAAAAACATTATCGGCGCCTTCCATCAGCCGGAGATGGTGTTTTACGCGCTGGAGATGCTCCGGACGCTGCCGCCTCGCGAAGTCCGTTCCGGATTGGCCGAGGTGGCGAAGCACGGCTTGATCTGGGACGCCGCGTTCGTGGAGTGGTGCGAGTCGAACGCGGATAAGCTGCTTGCCCTCGATCCCGAGGCGCTTGAATACGCGCTGTACACCGGTTGCTCCGTGAAAGCGCAGGTTGTGGGCCAAGACGAGCGGGAGAACGGTCTGAGGGCGATCCTCAACCTCGGCCATACGATCGGGCATGCGCTGGAAGCGGTATCCCGGTACGAGTTGCTGCACGGGGAAGCGATCTCGATCGGCATGGTCGGCTCGGCGAAGCTCGCGGTCCGCTTCGGGCGCGATCCCGTCATCTACGAGACGACCAAGCGCCTGCTGCGCAAGCTGGAGCTGCCGGTCGCGGTTCCTTCGCATATCGACACGTCCGAAGTGATGCGCACGATGATGTACGACAAAAAGTTCAAGGACGGGCGCACGGTATTCGTCCTTCCCGAAGCGATCGGACGGGTCGAGATCGTCCGGGACGTGCCGGTCGCTTGGGTCGAGGAAGTCGTTGAAGAATTGAAGCGGGAGGCTTGACGAATGTTTTTGCGCGGTATACGCGGCGCCATCACGGTGAAGCGGAACGAAGAAACGGAAATTCTGGAGGCGACCCGGCAACTGCTCGACGCCATCGTGGCGGAGAACGGGATCAAGCCCGAAGATATCGCGGGCGTTTTTATCACGGTTACGCACGATCTGGACGCCGCCTTCCCGGCAAAGGCGATTCGCGAGATGAAAGGCTGGGAGATGGTGCCGCTGATGTGCTCCCTGGAGATTCCGGTTAAAGGCAGCTTGCCGCTGTGCATCCGCTTCATGGTGATGGTCAACACGGACTTGGCCCAGGAACAGGTGCGCCATGTGTATTTGAACGACGCGGTCAAGCTTCGGCCGGATTTGTCCCGTTCCTGACGCGAAGATCAGGCTTGTGCCGGGGTTGACGCGGGACGGAAGTTCGCTTATAGTAGCTGTAGACGAGGAAAGTTGGAAGAGAGCAGAGTTTAGCGCAAGCAGAGCAGAGCCGAGTAGAGTGGAGCCGAGAATAGATCGGATGTACGACGGTTACGGATGCGGTTGCCGGCCGGTTGCCTCAGTTTGTTTGGGGCCGTCGGGCGCAAGACGGCGTCTGGCCCGGTGCATGCCGAATCGTGTTTCCCGTTGCCATTTTACATAGGATTCATTCGGAAACCTCTGCCGAGCGCAGAGGTTTTTTTGTTGTTCCGGGAGAAGCGTCCCCACGCGGGCAGGCACGAGAAGGAGAGATGGCTATGTACGAACCGAATTTGCGCGAGACGATCTCGCTCGCCCGAGACTACAATCTGATCCCGGTCGTGCGGCAACTGATGGCCGACACCGAGACGCCGATTCGCGTCTTCCAGCATCTCGCGAAGGAAGACCGGGCGTTTCTGCTCGAAAGCGTCGAAGGCGGCGCGCAGTGGGGCCGATACTCTTTCCTCGGAACGGACCCGTTCCTCGTCGTCAAGGGGAAGAGCGGCCGGCTGACGGTGGAGCGGAACGGCGTCCGGGAGACGGTGGACGAGAAGCCGCTGGAGCTGATGCGCAGCCTGATGCGGACTTACCGCAGCCCCGAGCTGCCGGGGCTGCCGCCGTTCACGGGCGGGGCCATCGGTTACTTCGGTTACGATCTCCTGCAATACTACGAGCGGCTGCCGAAACACCGTCACGACGATCTGAACATGGATGATCTGCAGTTTATGTTCTGCGACCAGGTGATCGTCTTCGATCACTTCAAGCAGCGGATGCTGGTTATCGCGAACGTGCACGTGAAGCCGGGCGACAGCGACAGCGAGATCGAGCGCTCCTACCGCCGAGCCTGCGGCAAAATCGACCGGATGCTGGAGAAACTCCGGCAGCCGATGCCGACGCTTCAGCCCGTGGCCGCCGACGTGATGGACGACGTCGAGCTGGGCGACGTCGGCTCCAACCTCACACGGGAGCAATTTATTGCCAACGTCGAGAAGGCGAAGGAATACATTCGGGCGGGCGATATTTTTCAGGTCGTCTTGTCCCAACGGTTCCACATCGAGACCGACATCGACGCGTTGTCCGTTTACCGGATTCTTCGCACGTTAAACCCGTCGCCTTATATGTATTATCTGAAGCTGGACGGCCAGGAGATCGTCGGCACGTCGCCGGAGGCGCTGGTGAAGGTGGACGGACGCAACGTGCAGACCCGGCCGATCGCGGGAACCCGCCCAAGGGGACGCACCGAAGCGGAGGATCTGGCGCTGGAGAAGGAGCTGCTGGCCGACGAGAAGGAGCGGGCCGAGCATCTGATGCTCGTCGATCTCGGCCGGAACGATCTGGGCCGCGTCTCGGAATTCGGCAGCGTGAAGTGCGACAGCTACATGCAGATCGAGCGTTATTCCCACGTCATGCATATCGTCTCCAACGTCTCGGGCCGCCTGCGCAAGGACAAAGATTTCTTCGACGCTTTCCTGTCCTGTCTGCCGGCCGGAACGGTGTCGGGAGCGCCGAAGCTGCGGGCGATGGAAATTATCGCCGAGCTGGAGAACGAAGCCCGCGGCGCCTATGCGGGAGCCATCGGCTACTTGGGCTTCTCGGGCAATCTGAACACCTGCATCACGATCCGCACGATCATCTTCAAGGACGGAAAAGCGTACGTGCAGGCCGGAGCTGGCATCGTGTGGGATTCCGTGCCGGAGAACGAATATATGGAGACGGTTAATAAAGCGAAAGGCATGCTGAAGTCGATCCGCGTGGCGGAGCGCATGTTCCCGCCGAGCCGGTCGCAGGGGCCGCTGCTGAATCAGGACTATTTCGCGTAAGCGGGGAGGAGCCGACGTATGGAAAAGCTGCACATTCAACGGGGGATCGCCCGGATCGTCGATGGCAAGCATCTGAACCGGGAGGAAGCCCGGGCCATCATGGAGGAGATTTTGGAGGGGGCCGCGACGCCGGCGCAAATCGGCAGCCTGATGACGGCGCTTCGCATGAAGGGCGAAACCGCCGAGGAAATCGCGGGGTTTGCGGAAGTGATGAGGGCCAAATCGCTGAAGGTCGTCACTTCGCAGCACAATCTGCTGGATACGTGCGGAACGGGCGGAGACGGAGCGGAGACGTTCAACATCTCGACGACATCGGCGCTGGTCGCGGCCGGCGGCGGCGTCCGTGTGGCCAAGCACGGCAACCGGGCGATGTCCAGCAAAAGCGGCAGCGCGGACGTGCTGGAAGCGCTCGGCGTCGGCATCCAGCAGACGCCGGAGCAAGCGGCCGCCTGCCTGGAGCGGACCAACATCTGCTTCATGTTCGCGCAGTCGTATCACCAGTCCATGAAGTACGCTGCGGCTCCTCGCCGGGAAGTCGGCATCCGCACGGTGTTCAACTTGCTGGGACCGCTGACGAATCCGGCAGGGGCGGATCGCCAGTTGATCGGATTGTTCGACATCTCCCGGACGGAGACGGTGGCGGACGTGCTGCGCACGCTGGGCGTGAAGCGGGCGCTTGTCGTCGCGAGCTACGACGGCCTCGACGAGATCAGCATCAGCGCGCCCACGCGCGTGACGGAGCTGAAGGACGGGGAGCTGCGCACCTTTGATATTACCCCGGAGGAGCTCGGCCTGACCCGATATCCGCTGGAGACGGTCAAAGGCGGCGATGCGGTGACGAATGCGGCGATCATTCGCAGCGTGCTGAACGGCGAGCGGGGGGCCCGGCGCGATATCGTGCTGGCGAATGCGGGCGCCTGCTTCTATGTGACGGGTATGGCGGACAGCCTGGCCGAAGGCGTCGCGCTGGCGGCGGAGACGATTGATTCCGGACGGGCGCTGTCCAAGCTTGAACAATTCGTTGCGTATACGGAGGAAAATCGGTATGTTTCTTGATAAAATCGTCGAAACGAAACGCCGCGAAGTCGCGGAACTGAAGGCGGCGGTATCGGCGGCGGAATGGGAACGGCGGATCGCCGGGCTGCCGCCGACGCGCGGCTTCGTCCGCGCGCTGGAAGCGGGACGGCGCCATCGCGCGATGGGACTGATCGCCGAAGTGAAGAAGGCTTCTCCGTCCAAAGGCTTGATCCGCGCCGATTTCGAGCCGGTCGGGCTGGCCCGTCAGTATGCGGAGGCCGGGGCGGACTGCATCTCCGTCTTGACCGACGCCCCGTATTTTCAGGGAGCGAACGAATATTTGACGGCCGTGCGCGAAGCGGTCCAGGTTCCGCTGCTGCGCAAGGACTTCACAATCGATGAAGCGCAGATTTACGAGGCCAGGGCGATCGGCGCGGACGCCATCCTGCTGATCGCTGCCATTTTGACGACGGACCAGATGAAGCGCTTCGCGGGCTTGGCGCGGGATCTCGGCCTGGACGTGCTTGTCGAGGTTCACGACCGGGAGGAGCTGGAGCGGGCGATTGAAGTAGACGCGCGGCTGCTTGGCATCAACAACCGCAACCTGCGCACGTTTGTCACCGATCTGAAGACGACGGAGGAGCTGATCGCGGCCGTTCCGCCGGACCGGCTCGTCATCAGCGAAAGCGGCATTTCCAAAGCCTCCGAGATCGAATACCTGCTGGGACTCGGCGCGCAGGCGGTGCTCGTGGGCGAGCATTTCATGCGCCGGCCGGATGTCGGGGCGGCGGTCGAAGAACTGCTCGGCGCCAAGTTTTCCAAGGCTTGAGGAGGCTTGTCATGAGCGGACCGATCGTAAAAATTTGTGGACTGCAACGTGGTGAAGTGATACAATCGATAGAGCATTTGCTGATCGACTGGATCGGATTCGTGCTGGCGCCCAGCCGCAGGAGGGTGACGCCGGAACGCGCAGGCGAGTTGATCGCGAATATGCGGTCGAGTTCGGGACCGCTTCGCGACGCCTCGGCTGTCGGCGTTTTCGTCAACCCCGGGGAAGAAGAGCTCCGGTCGACGATGCGATCGGCGCCGCTTGATATCATACAACTACACGGCCGGGAGTCGCCGGCCTTTTGTAATTGGGTGCGAACGGAATTTCCGGGCGTCCGCGTCATGAAGGTGGTGTCCTTTGCTTCGGGCAGAAACCGGGATGACGCTGTTTTGGAATCACCCGAAGGGCTGCTCGGTCCGTACGAAGACGCAGTCGATTATCTTCTGCTGGATACGCATGATCCCGTGTACGGCGGCGGTTCGGGGCAGACCTTCAACTGGGAGATGATCCCCGAGTACCGGGACTGGGCACGGGCAAGAGGCATTCCGCTGCTGGTCGCAGGCGGCCTGACGCCGGACAACGTCGGGCATCTCATGGAGCGATACGCGCCCGACGGCGTGGACGTGTCGAGCGGAGTTGAAACGGACGGGCAGAAGGATTCGGAGAAAATCCGACTATTTGTGGAGAGGGTGAAGGCGCGTGTATAATTGGCCGGATCAGCATGGGCGTTACGGGAAGTTCGGCGGACGATTTGTGCCGGAGACGCTTATGAACGCGTTAATCGAGTTGGAGGAGGCGTTCCGCCGGCACACGGCGGACGAGTCGTTCCGGAACGAACTGCAATACTTGCTGCGGCAATATTCGGGACGTCCGACTCCGCTGTATCGCGCGGATCGGCTGTCCGCCCATCTGGGCGGCGCGCAAATTTATTTAAAACGGGAAGATTTGAACCACACGGGGGCGCATAAGATCAACAACGCGCTGGCGCAGGCGCTGCTCGCGAAGCGGATGGGCAAAACGAAGGTGATCGCCGAGACGGGCGCGGGCCAGCACGGCGTCGCCACCGCTACTGCGGCGGCTTTGCTCGGACTCGAGTGCAAAGTGTTTATGGGCGAAGAGGATACGAAGCGGCAGAAGCTGAACGTGTTCCGCATGAATCTGCTCGGCGCCGAGGTCGTGCCGGTCGTATCGGGCTCGCGCACGCTGAAGGACGCGGGCAACGAAGCGCTCCGCTACTGGGTGAGCCATGTCGACGATACGTTCTACATCCTCGGTTCCGCCGTCGGGCCGCACCCGTATCCGATGATCGTGCGCGATTTCCAGCGCGTCATCGGCGACGAGAGCCGGCAGCAGATGCTGGAGGCGGCCGGGCGTCTGCCGGATCTCGTTATCGCCTGCGTCGGCGGAGGAAGCAACGCGATCGGCATGTTCTACCCGTTCGTGAACGATCCGAGCGTCAGGCTGATGGGGGTCGAAGCGGCCGGCCACGGCATCGACACGGACAAGCACGCGGCGACGATGTCCCGGGGAACGGTCGGCGTGTTCCAGGGTTCCATGAGCTATCTGTTGCAGGATGCGTACGGCCAGGTCCAGGAAGCCCATTCGATCTCCGCCGGGCTCGATTATCCGGGCGTCGGTCCGGAGCACTCGCATCTGAAAGATTCGGGCCGAGCCGAATACGTGCCGATCACCGACGGCGAAGCGCTTGAGGCGCTTCAGCTTCTCAGCCGGACGGAAGGCATCATCCCGGCTCTGGAGAGCTCTCACGCGATCGCCCAGACGATCAAGGTCGCGCCGAAGATGAAGCGCGACGAGATCATACTCGTGTGCCTGTCCGGGCGCGGGGACAAAGACGTCGAAGCGATCATGGGTTACTTGGGAGGGAAGCCGGATGAATCTCATTGACCGCAAGTTTCAGGAGCTGCGGGCTGCCGGCAGGACGGCGCTGATTCCGTTTATTACGGTCGGCGATCCGGACGTCTCGGCCACGGTCGAGCTGCTGCTCGGCTTGCAGGAAGCGGGCGCCGACCTCATCGAATTGGGCGTGCCGTATTCCGACCCGCTCGCCGACGGACCCGTCATTCAACGGGCCTCGCTGCGCGCTCTGGCGGGCGGCGTGACGATCCGCGACTGTATCGCGGTGGCGAAGCAGGCCCGCGAAGCGGGCGTGCATCTGCCGTTTATCCTGTTCACCTACTATAATCCGGTATTGCAGCTTGGCTTGGAGCATGTCTTCGACGAACTGGTCAAGCACGATATCTCCGGAGTGATCATTCCCGATCTGCCGGTCGAGGAGAGCGCGGAGGCGCGGGCGTTGGCCGAGGCGCGCTGCATTCATATCGTGCCGCTGGTTGCCCCGACTTCCCGCGAGCGCATCGCGAAGATCGTGAAGGATGCAAGCGGCTTCATTTATTGCGTCTCGTCGCTTGGGGTAACAGGCGTGCGCAGCGATTTCCACGGGGGGATCGAGGACTTCCTGGCCGCGGTCCGGGCATCGACGAACCTGCCGATCGCGATCGGCTTCGGGATCTCGAGCCGCGAGCATGTCGCCCGGTTCGAATCGTCTTGCGCCGCCGTCGTTGTCGGCAGCGCGATCGTGCGCCGTATCGAGGACGTGCTGGAACAGCTTCGCGATCCGGCCCGCAGAGCCGAAGGCGTCGCGGCCGTCCGGGAGTTCGTGCGCGAATTAAAAGGATAACGAAGACGATTTTCGATCTGACGAAAGGTGGAGAACGATAGATGCAGCCGAAACCAAATATCGTGCATCTGCCCGTCTACCAACCGGGCAAACCTATCGAAGAAGTCAAACGCGAGTTCGGTCTCACCGAGGTCATCAAACTGGCGTCCAACGAAAATCCGTTCGGCAGCTCGCCGAAGGCGTTGGAAGCGATCCGGGGCGAGCTGGGCAACATCAGCCTGTACCCGGACGGCGGCGCCGTCTCGCTGACCAACGCGCTTGCGGAATTTCTCGGCGTGAAGCCGAATCAGATCATCTTCGGAGCCGGTTCCGACGAAGTCATCCTGATGATGGCCCGCGCCTATCTGGTGAAGGGCGACGAAACCGTCATGGCGTCGCATACGTTCCCGCAATATAAGCACAACGCCGAGATCGAAGGCGCGGTCTGCATCGAAGTTCCGCTTACGGCCGACGGCAAGCATGATCTGCCGGCCATGCTGGAGCGGATCGGCGAGAAGACCAAAATCGTCTGGATTTGCAACCCGAACAATCCGACGGGTACGATGCTTACGCACGACGAGATCGAATCGTTCCTGCGCCAAGTGCCTCCGCACGTCCTGGTCGCGCTGGACGAGGCGTATTGCGAGTACAACATGACGGACGTTTATCCGGACGGACTCAAGCTGCTGCAAACGTATAAAAATCTCGTGCTGCTTCGCACGTTCTCGAAAATATACGGTCTGGCGTCGCTGCGGATCGGTTACGGCATCGGGCACCCGGATGTCATCCACACCATCAACCAGGTGCGCGAGCCGTTTAACACCAGCCGCTTCGGCCAAGCGGCCGCTCTGGCGGCGATCGGCGATCGGGCATTTATCGACGAGTGCCGCCGCCGCAACGCAGAAGGCATCGCCCAATTGACCGCGGCGTTCGACCGGCTGGGACTGTCTTACTTCGAGACGCACGCGAACTTCATCATGGTGGACGTGCAGCGGCCCGCCAAGGAAGTGTTCGAGGCTCTGCTGCGCAGAGGCATCATCGTGCGCGGGGGGCATGCGCTCGGGTTCCCGACCAAAATCCGGGTAACCGTCGGCAGCGCCGAACAGAACGACAAATTCCTGAAGGCGCTCGAAGAAGTGCTGGCGGAAGTAGCGGTGCAAGCTTGATATGACCAAAGTCGCGATTATGGGCGTGGGGCTGATCGGAGGCTCTCTCGCCCTGTGCTTGAAAGGCAAGCCGGGGATCACCGTATACGGCTATTCCCGCAATCCGTCCCAGGCGGAAAAATATTTGAAGCTGGGCGTCGTGGACGAAGCCGGCACGGACATGGGCGAGGCGGTCCGGGACGCGGATTTCATATTCCTGTGCGGACCGGTCAGCACGCTGGAGCCTCAGTTGGAGCAGCTCGCCTCGATGCCGCTGAAGCCGGGTTGCATCGTCTCCGACGTCGGCAGCACGAAGGCGTCCCTCGTCGCCTGCGCGCGGCGGCTGGCGTTGAACGGAGTCTGGTTCATCGGCGGTCATCCGATGGCCGGCTCCGAGCGGTCCGGCGTCGAGGCGGCGAGCTCGCATTTGTTCGAGAACGCTTTTTACGTGCTCACCCCGCTCCCTGAGACGCCGGAAGACGTGTACGATCGGCTCGCCCAACTGCTGAAGCATACGAAAGCCCAGCTCATCCGTCTGGATGCCCAGGCCCATGACGAGATCGTCGGAGCCATCAGCCATCTGCCGCATGTGATCGCCGTCGCGCTTGTCAACCAGATCGCCCGATACAACGACGGGAACGAGCTGTATCGGCTGCTCGCCGCAGGCGGCTTCAAGGACATTACGCGCATCGCTTCCAGCGACAGCGTCATCTGGCGCGACATTTTGCTGAACAACCGCGAAGTCGTTCTGAAGCTGCTGGACGATTGGAACCGGGAGATGGAACAGTTCCGCCTGCTGCTCGAGAGCGGGGACGGCGACGGCATCGAACGCCGCTTCCGCGACGCCAAGGCGTTCCGCGAGCAGATGCCGGAGCGCCGGAAAGGCGTGCTCACCTCGCTATACGACGTCTATGTCGACGTGCCCGATCACCCCGGCGTGATCGGAGAGATCGCCTCGGCGTTCGGCGAGCGGGGGATCAACCTCAGCAACATCCACATCATGGAGAGCCGGGAGGAGGTTCCGGGCGTGCTGCGTTTGTCGTTCCGCCAGGAAACCGACTGGCAACGGGCGATCGAGACGCTTAAGGGGATGGGGTATTCCGTCCATATGTAAATAGAGGCTTTCCGGCAGACCCGCGCGGGTTTTGCCGATTTCGGGGCGGAGGCGGGCTTCCGTCTCGATGTTATGGTGGGACAAGCCCGCATATATGAGTAATCATATAAAATATCGCTAACCCCATCATTTCGCTCGTCTTGGAGTCCCTTAGCGATATCAAATATCACTAAGCGAAGCAATCGGACCGGATTGTTTGAAGAATCCGGGCACTTCATGATCTTTTGTATCGCTAAACCGCGCTCCGGCAGACGAAATCTGTCCGATAGCGCTAAAAAATATAGTTAACCGGCCTTTCCCGGCTGCCGCTGGCCGGTTCGCCTCTTCCCCAGTCGCAGTTGGCAACGCCAACCGCCGGAAATACGGCTCGTTGTCAGCCTGCCTGCATCGTTAGCGTCCTTAGTCCAACCGTCAGGCGCGTGTGCAGGAAAAACATCGCCCACAAGCAAAAACCATCGCCGCACGCGAAAAAGAGCGGCCGAACGGGCCGAATACAGCAACGGTCAACTCCCCGAAAAAATCATAAAGCGTTTACAATTCAGCTATTGACAAAATGTAAACGTATACATATAATAAAAGTACAGTATGGTTTCTCTCCACTCCTATCCGAATCTTGCACTCCGGTGCGGCCGCCAACTTTTGTTGGCGGATTTTTTTTGCCATACAGGAACATTGGAACCTTTATTAGGCGTTCCAGGTTCCGACCGCGGAGGAAGCCGCATATATTGGTTAAGGTGGGCGTCTGCAGACGCAGGCATGCCCGATTGTTGCCGCCGGACGGGAGCGTTCCCGTTTCGTGTTTTTTTATGTCGCAAGAAGAAGGGTTTTGCCGGTTTAAGCCGAATTTTACATGGATAGAGAAGTCTCGCAAAAAAACGTTGAATATCGCGCAACTTTCAGCGATCCTTCGAGTAGATACTGTCAGGACGGATTGCGGGATGGGGGCCGAAGGGTGCACGGTTAGGAGGTCAGTCGGTGACCGATTCCCAGCTTATTCGCGAAGTTAAAGACGGAAACGTCGAGTTATATGCGGAATTAATGCGTCGTTACGAGCGTAAAATTCTCGGGTTCATCTACCAGATGCTTCGCAGTGCGGGGTTGGAATCGATGGCCGAGGATCTGACGCAAGAAACTTTATACAAAGCGTTTCGCAGCCTGGGAGGATTCCGCGAAGCGGAAGCGTCGTTCTCCACCTGGCTGTACACGATCGCGCGCAACACGGTGCTGAGCGAGCTGCGCAAACAAAGAACGCACAAAGTGCCGCTGGAAAACGCGATGAACGTGCCGATCGCTTGCGCCGAATCGATGCCGGAGCCGAACGCTCTGCGCCGGGAACGCGCCACGATGGTGAGAGACGCGATCAACCGGTTGCCCGAGAAGCAGAAGGCGGCTTTGATCCTCCGGGAGTACGATCAAATGGATTATCAGGAGATTGCCGATATATTGGGGCAGACCGTCAGCTCGGTCAAGTCGTTGTTGTTCCGGGCCAGATCCAGCGTCAAGGATCAACTGGAGACGTATATGACGGAGCGGATGGAT
This sequence comes from Paenibacillus thermoaerophilus, assembly GCF_005938195.1. GTDB lineage: Bacteria > Bacillota > Bacilli > Paenibacillales > Reconciliibacillaceae > Paenibacillus_W > Paenibacillus_W thermoaerophilus. The sequence continues at coordinate 68,918 of NZ_VCQZ01000002.1, read as the reverse complement.
CGGCAGATCGAAGGGATGAAGCATCGATGAAATGTCCGGACATTCAAGAGCTTATCGCATCTTATTGGGATGATCTCGACGAGCGTTCCAGGCGCGAGGTGGATCGGCATATCGGGACATGCGACGATTGCCGGCGCGAATTCGAATGGTGGCGGGAGAGCATGGAGATGGTCCGGGAGCTGAGGCTTCCGGACATCGACGCGGCGGCCGTCCCGGATTCGCCAGACAGGAAGGATCTGACGCAAGCCGTCATGAACCGCATCTATCAAGATGACAACTGGCGTTTGCCTTTGGTGGACAAGGTCTATGCGTATTCCAATCCGTTCCGCCGCAAAGTGACCGGGCTGATCGCCTTTTTTGTCTCGCTGTTTCTGTTCAGCTTCCTGTTCAGCATGATGAGCGACAGGACGGATACGGCCGTCGTCTACGGCTCGATGCTGGAGGTGGCGAGTGCCAGTCCGGCGGTGACGGCCGTCAAGGACTCCGGATCGGCAGCCTCCGGCGTCACGCTGGCGAGCGTCGTCCTGGACCCGGCCATGGTCCGAATGGGGCCGCTTGATTACTCCACCAATTATTTGCTCGTGTTGTCACTGCTCGGATTGATTTCGTCCCTGTTTATCTTAAATTGGTTCGTAAGGGTAAGACGGTAGGAGGTGCCGGTTTGAAGCTCGGTTGGATCCGTCACGGAGAAACGGATTGGAATGCGCTCGGGCGCATCCAGGGACAGACCGATATTCCGCTGAATGCGAAAGGAAAAGACCAGGCCTTGGCCATCGCATCCAGATTCCGCCGCGAGGATTGGGATTGGATCGCCACCAGCGATCTTCGGCGCGCGTTGGAGACGGCCCGGACGGTCGAAGCCGTCGCGGGAATTCCCGTTCGAAGCATCGATCCCCGGCTGAGGGAAAAATCGTTCGGCGATGCCGAAGGCATGACGTTCGAGGAGAGATCGCAGCTGGGAGACGCGCAGATCGGCGGGGCGGAATCGGACGACGAAGTCGTCTCGCGCGCGATGGACTGGATCGAAGAGACGGACCGTCTGTATCCTGGGGCTCGTGTGCTGGCCGTGACGCACGGGGGGCTGCTCGCCAGAGTGCTGCCCCGCCTGATTCCGGATCTGACGGCGGGTCCCATCGGGAATACGTCGTTAACCGTCGTGGAGAAACGGAACGGACAATGGCATTGCTTGCTGTATAATTGCACGGATCATCTGAACATGGAGACGCGCCGCTCGGGCTGATGCCCGGACGGCGCATTTGTTTTTTGGCGGCGCCTCCGCAACTTGGAGGGTCAAGACGTTTATCCCGGGGCCAAATCAATCATACTGGTACTATTCGAAACTTGCGCCGTCAGGCAATCAGAGAGGAGGTGCCGCCGTGGATTTGGCCGACATGCTGAGTTACGCGGACATTCACGAATTGAGCCGCATCGCCAAAACCTATCAGTGCGAATGCGACGGCCATTCCAAACGCGAGCTGATTCAAGCGATATTGTCGAAGCTGAACCGTCGCGAGGTGTTCGAATCCCAAGTATCGGGATTAACGATGGAGGATTTGCGGTTCCTCAATTCGATCTTGTTTGAGCCGCGGGATACATACAGCCTGGAAGAATTGATCGCCTGCGCGCGGCAAGCCCAATTCGATTCGGCCGGGCAAGCGACTGCGTCCGCAGGCGGCGCGGCAGCCGAACGGGAGCGGCAGGCGCCCTCGCCGCGCGAGACGATCTCGCGCTTTAAACAGATGGGTTGGCTGTTTAACGGCCACTCCCAGCAGACGCGCTACTTGTTCCGCATACCGGCGGATTTGCGGCGGAGATTCGGAGACACGCTGGCGGAGAAGTTCGCCGGCCGCCTGGACTACCGGGACGAACCGCCGGCATTTCGGGGCGAGGAAGGGCTTCTGGGAAGCGACGTCGTCATCCTGCTGCGGGCGGTGGCCGACCTGGAGCCTCAGCTTGCGGCCGACGGCAGCCTCTACAAGCGCGGGCAGGCGCAAATTCTCGAACGGCTCAACGTGCCGGAGGAACCGCTGTCGAAGGGAGGCTGGCGATTCGGCTACGGCAGACGGTTCCGGGACTATCCGAACCGGTTCGCGCTGCTGTACGACTACGTCTATCACCGGGGCTGGATATCGGAGGCGCAGGACCGACTGCTGCTTACGCGGGACGGCGAAAACAGGCTGGCGGACGGGGCGAAGGAATCGGACGGAGAACTGTACCGGTATTGGCTGCGGGTTTACCGCATCCCCGTCTACAACCTGCATTCCATCGTGCACTGGCTGGACCGGCTGGCGGCGGGGCGGTGGGCGACGGTAGAGTCGCTCGGGCGGCTGCTGTGTCCGCTCATCAAGCCGTTTTATTACGACTCGCCGCAAGCCGTCTTCGAGCAGCGGATCGTCCGGATGCTCGTCCATCTCGGTTTTGCCCGATTGGGCGAGTGCCCGGACGGCGCGGCCGTCGTCCGGATTACGGATTCGGGCAGCGCCTGGATACGCCTGATCGGCATGGCGGACTGAAAGCCGGGCCGGAGCGTCTTGCCAAACGCTCCCCGGAATGATACAACATGAGAAAATCCTTTCTATATATAAAGGGAGCGATTGCTCATGCTGTATCCGTACAACGGAAGACGCCCGCGTCTGCACGAATCGGTCTACGTGGCACCCGGCGCGAAAATCATCGGCGACGTCGAGATCGGCCCCGGCTCCAGCGTCTGGTTCAACGCCGTCCTGCGCGGCGATCTTGCCCCGATCGTGATCGGAGAGGGGACGAATCTGCAAGATGGCGTCATCGGGCACGTCAATACGAATCAACCGCTGATTCTGGGCGACCGGGTATCGGTCGGACACGGCGCGATCGTACACGGCTGCCGCATAGGCAGCGGCACATTGATCGGCATGGGGGCCATCGTCTTGAACGGCGCCGAAATCGGTGAATATGCTTTAATAGGAGCCGGTTCTCTCGTCCCGGAGAACAAATCGATTCCGGCGTACACGCTCGCTCTCGGGTCTCCGGCCAAGGTCGTCCGGGAATTGACCGAGGAGGACTTGGCCCGGATGAAACGTACATCGGAGAGTTACATCGTCAAAGCGGAAGAATTCAAGAGAGAATCCGAATAATCTTGAAACGGACGCCATTGGAGGGTTGCGCCATGGATAAGAAGGATACCGCCTATGCGGCCTTGCTCAGCCTCATGGCGGAAATGGTATTGGACGAATCGATCCGGAAGCATCGCGAAGTTTGCCTGTACCGGGAGATCGACCGGGCGCTCGCGTCCGGAGACGAGGCCTTGTTTCTCGAGCTGACGAGCGAGCTTCGAACGTTGTTATCGTCGGCTTCCTGAGATCGTAAAAAACGTGCGCTGACGAAGCCGGAGACAAACTTGCGGTCAGGAGCGGTCGCCTCCCTGTTGGGACGGGACCGCTTCTTTGTGTTAAAATAGGCAAATAGAGTTTGGCTGGCTGATTCGGGCGAACGCCCGAACATCGCCGAAGGAGAGGATACCGCATGAAATTCAGCGAAATTGCCGCGGACCGGTGGCCGGAGCTGCGGGCTTACCTCGATACGTGCCTGCTGCCGGTAACCGGTTTGAAAGGGGACGAGCCCCCGTGGATCGCCACGGAAGCGCTTGAGCTGCTGCGCGACTGGCTCGACCCGCTGGAGGGACCGTTCAGAGGCCGGACCGTTACATACCCTGCGGCGCATTATCTCGGAGAAGGCGACGAGACGAGCCGGCGCGCCGAGGAGCTGTGCCGTTCGCTCAAAAGCGGAGGGTTCCGGTTCGTCGTCGTGGTTGCTCCGCGGACGATCTTCACCCAACCCGTCCCTTCCGCCGATCTGATCTTCGGACCGGCCGGCGTTTATCGGGGCACGGATGTTCCAGGCATTCCCCATTCCGTCGACTCGCGGCCGAGGGGCGACGCCATGTCGGAAGCGGTTCGGCTGTTGTGGAGAACGGACGCTTCCGCCTTGAATGGAAATGACCGCAACGGGCAACCCTAAAGTTCAGTTTGGGAAAGTTGTGACAAAATCGCAAACTTTTCTTACGCCGCTCTTTCCCCGCGTCGTGCGGGAGCGGGATCGTCCTTGACGCTCCACATGGACTCGGCTATTATTAGTAATGTCCTTGTGTATTGTGGAAAAATGTCGGAGAACGACGTGATCTCGTGAGCGGTAAGGGGGGTAGTAGACGCATGCAGGAAAAAGAACATAAGGGAGAGAAACCGGTCGTAAAACGCGAGATGTCTCGCCGGCAGTTTCTATCCTACACCCTTGGCGGCGCCGGAGCGTTCATGGCGGCCGGAATGACGGTTCCGATGATCCGATTCGCGGTGGACCCGATTATCAGGCCGAAATCGGGCAGCGATTACGTGAAAGTGATCGAGGAAAGCAAGGTAACGACGACGCCTACGGAAGTCAAATTCAAGAAGCACCAAGTGGATGGTTGGTACGAGAGCGACCCCGAATTCGCTGCTTGGATCGCGAAGGACGACAGCGGGAAGATCTACGCGTTGTCGCCGATCTGCAAACACTTGGGTTGTACGGTCGCATGGAACACGGACTCTCGTTTCCCGAACGAGTTTTTCTGTCCGTGCCACGAAGCGCACTATGACAAAGACGGCAAACAAAAAGCCGTTGCGTCGGCGCCGCTGGACGAGTACGAGGTAAAACTGGAAGGCGGCTGGGTATATCTGGGGCCGGTCATCCCGAACTCACGTGTCAAGTAAGGAGGCGCATACGTAAATGATCAAGGCGATCTACAACTGGATCGACGAGCGCCTGGACATTACGCCGCTTTGGCGCGACGTGGCGGACCACGAAGTTCCTGAGCACGTGAACCCGGCGCATCACTTTTCCGCCTTTGTGTACTGCTTCGGCGGACTGACGTTTTTTATTACGGTGATTCAGATTTTGTCCGGCATGTTCCTGACGATGTACTACGTGCCGGATATCGTAAACGCTTATGCGAGCGTGGACTACCTCCAGCATCAGGTTGCATTCGGCGTCATCGTGCGCGGCATGCATCACTGGGGCGCAAGCTTGGTCATCGTCATGATGTTCCTGCATACGCTTCGGGTATTCTTTACGGGATCGTATAAAGCTCCGCGCGAGATGAACTGGATCGTCGGCGTGTTGATCCTGTTCGTGATGATCGGTCTCGGTCTGACCGGTTATCTGCTTCCGTGGGACAACAAAGCGTACTTCGCGACGAAGGTTACGATCCAGATCGCCTCTTCGGTGCCGTTTGTGGGCGAATACATCAAGCTGCTCATGCAGGGTGGAGACATCGTAGGCGCTCAGACGCTTACGCGGTTTTTCGCGATTCACGTATTTTTCCTTCCGGCCGCCTTGCTCGGACTGCTTGCGGCTCACTTCCTGATGATCCGCAGACAGGGCATCTCGGGCCCGCTATAATGAGAGGAGGAATCATACGTGGCTCATGGACACAAATCTGACGAGAAAGTCGTCTACGTGGGCGACTCGCGCGTCAAAAAAAGGACAAAGCCGTTGATCCCTCCGGATTACTCGGCATATCCGGGCAAATCGGAAGCGTTCATCCCGAACTTCCTGCTGAAGGAATGGATGGTCGGCGTCGTCGTGCTGGTGGGCTTCCTGGTTCTCGTCATCCAGGAGCCGGCTCCGCTCGGTTATCCGGCCGACCCGCTGACGCCGGGATTTATCCCGATGCCTGACTGGTACTTCCTGTTCCTGTATCAATTCCTGAAGTACCCGTATGTCTCCGGGGACTGGGTCATTCTGGGCACGCTCGGCGTGCCGGGAATCATGTTCGGAGCGCTGCTGCTTGCCCCGTTCCTCGACACGGGCAAGGAGCGCCGGTTCTACCGCCGTCCGATCGCTTCGGCCTTGATGTTCCTGACGCTCATCTCGATGGTTCACTTGACGATCGTATCTTGGGAGCATTACGAGAAAGGCCTCGAAGAAAAAGGCGTCGTTCCCGAGCACATCAAGCGCGAGAGAGAGCGCCATGAACAGAAGGAAGCGGCGAAAGCCGGCGGAGGCGGCGGCGAGCAGAAAACCGTGGCGATCGTCGGCAAGGACGAGCCGGGTTATGAGATTTATCAGAAAGCGACTTGCGTGCAATGCCACGACGCCAACCTGAAGGGCAAGTTCGGCAACCCGTCTCTGCTCGGAATCGGCGACAAGCACGACAAAGCGCAAATTCTCGATATTATCAACAACGGCTACAACGGCATGGGCGCGCAAGCGAATGCGCTCAAAGCCAAAGGCATCACCGACGCCGAGATCGATCAACTGGCCGAATGGCTGGCGAAGCAGAAAAAAGCATAATGCGCGAAACAGAAAACCTGGTCGTGAAAGGCGCGGCCAGGTTTTTTGCGAAGAAAGGAGCTTGTCCGATGCTGCCGTCGTTATCGTGGCGCTCGCTCGCCGACCGTTCGTTCTGGACGAGCCGTTGGGTACTGGGCCTGCTGCTCCTGATCAACGTGCCGGGAACGATATACGGTTATATCTGGTACGGCCAACAGTTGGTGTGGACCGTTACGGAGAAGCGGCTGCCGATGCTGCTTCCGTTCGTGCCGGACAGCCCGACGGCGAGCTTGTTTTTTACGCTGGCGATCGGGATTCTGTATCTGGAGAACGGACGGGAGCCGAAGCGTCCGACGCCGCTGAGAAGTTTCGCGGAAGCGTTTGCCGTCTTGACTTCATTTAAATACGGGATATGGGCCGTCGCGATGATTGCGGCCGGAGCGATGCAGGGAGATGCGCTGCAATGGCAGGATTACATGCTGATCGTCTCGCATTTGGGCATGGCGCTGGAGGCGCTCCTATTTGCTCCCTGGTTCCGGTACGGGCTCGGCTCGGCGCTGGCGGCGGGCTTGTGGACGCTGTTCAACGATCTCTTCGATTATTCCTTGGGCATCTTTCCGTGGCTGTACAAAGAATTGCTCGACGATCTGCCGGCGATCGCGCTTTTTACCGTGTGTCTGACGCTGTTCAGTCTGCTTCTCGCGGTTCTCCTCGGTCCGGTTCTTCGCAGGCGCAGGCGAACGGGACAGGTCTAACCTCGGACATCCCTCCATATAGATAGCAGTGGGAGGGATGGACATGACGTCAAAACGAACCGGACGCCGTCTGTTGCTGGTGGGAAGCGTAACGGCCTTGCTGCTGCTGGGGTCAGCCGCCGGCTGCGTGCAGCGCCATACCGTTTCATCCGGCATGGCCGTCTCGATCGATTCGCAAACGCAGGATCAACTGAATCAATTGGACAAGACCGCGGAACGGTTCGTCACGCAGGTGGACGAAGGGAACGTATCGGCGGCCCGGGCTACGCTCCGGTCGATCGCCGAGCAGGTGACGCAGATTCCTTACGAAGGCGTAACGACCGTCGGGGGCATACAGGCGTTAACCGAGACGGTCACGGGAGCGCAGGAAGTCGTCAGCGCCGCCGGATTCCAGCCGCAAGAGGCGGTATGGGCCGCCGTCCGGCTCCGGCTGGCGACGGACGCCTTGTCTCATCCGCATCAGCCGATGTGGCGCCAATACAGGACGGGAGCGCTCGGCGACGCGGAGCAGTTGGAGATGGGAGCCCGCCAGCGCAGCCAAGCGAAAGCGGCAGCGGCCCTGACGAAGCTGGAGGGAACGCTGCGGCTGCTGCAGCCCGCGCTGCGCATCAGCGGCAAGGAGACGGAGCTCGCCAAGCTCAAGTCGCTGATCGGCGCGATCCAACAGCAGCTCAGGAGCGAGCCCGTCGATTACAAGCAGGTGATCGATCGTTCCGGCGACCTGAACGCCGAGCTGAAGCAACTGTTCGACGGCGGCAGGGACGCCCCGACGATGGCGGCTCCCCTTGACAGACGCCAGCCGATCTTGTGGACGCTGACGATGGCGGGGGCTGTGCTCGCCGCCTTGGCATACGCCGGCTTCCGGATGTACCGGTTCGAGACGGATGCCGTCGTGCCGGCCAGACGGCCTGACCGCGGAGAAGATAAGATCGGGCTGTAGTTAATAAGGCTTGAACCCTTCTCCGATGACGTCGTGAACGTCGCTGATGATCAGAAACGCGTCGGGGTCGGCAGACTTGACGATCGTCTTGAGCTGCCGCACCTCGTGCCGGTTCACCACGCAGTACACGATCTGCTTGTCGTCGCGGGAATAGGCGCCCCGGGCCGGAATCATCGTCGCGCTGCGGTCGAGCTCCTTCGTGATGCGCTCCGCGATCGCGTCGGGGCGCGTCGTCACGACGAGAAACGCCTTCGCCTGGTAGGCGCCTTCCGTCACGAAATCGATCACGCGCGAGGCGATAAACACCGCGACCAGCGTATACAACACCTTTTCGCGAGGAAGGAACAGCAGCGAAGAGCCGATAACGAGCACGTCCACGCACAAGATGATCTGCCCGATGCTCCACCCCCGCCGCCATTTGTGCAAGACGCGGGCCAAAATATCGGCGCCTCCGGTCGTCCCCCCGAAGCGGAACACGAGTCCGAGCCCCGCCCCGATCGTCACCCCCGCATACAGCGTCGCCAGCAGAACGTCGTCCGTCTTGAACGGTTCGAGGCTGCCTGTGACGACCGCGACTTCCATCACCCATAACCAACCGCTCAGAAGCAGCGTCCCCAAGATCGTATACATCATCGAAGCGGCCCCCAATACCCTCCAGCCGATCAAGAACAACGGAATGTTGGCGACCAGCGTCGTCACCGAAGTCGGGATATCCAGCAAATACTTCAGCAGAACGGCGACGCCGGTCAAGCCGCCTTCCATCAGTTCGTTCGGAATGATGAAGTAATGCAACCCGAAGGCGTATACCGCCGTGCCGGCCGCGATCGGCAGCGTGTTTTTGAGATGCGAGATCCAATTGCTTTTGCTCATCGGTTCCAAATCCCCCGTCGATGGAGTAGGCGTTTGCTGTTAGTATATCGCATTTCGACGGCTTTGACTGGCAGGGTCAACCTGATATAATAGGAAAAAGACTGCGGAGGAACGGAAATCGGGGTTCCGCCCGCGATGCGATAGAGGTGGGGGATGACGGAGATGTCGCTGGAGTCGCGGCTCCGCAACGAAAAAACGCTCAAAGACCTCCAACTGGAGGTCGACGCTTATATTTCGCAGTTCAAAGAAGGGTATTTCAAGCCGATGACGATGCTCGCCCGCATGAGCGAGGAACTGGGCGAACTGGCCCGGGAGGTCAATCATCGGTACGGCGAAAAGCCGAAAAAAGCGGACGAACCGGAGAACTCCATCGAGATGGAGCTCGGAGATATGCTGTTTATCACGATCTGCTTCGCCAATTCGCTGGGCATCGACCTGGCGGAGGCGCATGACCGCGTGATGCACAAATTCCGGACGAGAGACGCGAACCGTTGGACGAGAAAAGATACCTGATCCCGCGTTTGTCGCAATGCGATCCGGCCGGGACCGAATCGCGGCGGCATCCGGGCGCATACGAGACAGAAATGCAAAATCGGAAGGGGAAAACACGCGATGAACAGACAAATCCGCGTCGCGGTTGCGGGAGCAAGCGGCCGCATGGGCAAAGAAGTCGTCAAAATGGTGTTGGGTGACGAATCGCTGGCGCTGGCGGCGGCAATCGACCGCTCCCATGAAGGCGCCGATATCGGCGTTTTGATCGGACAAGCGCCTTGCGGGGTCCTGGTCGATACGGATCTGGAGCGCGCCCTGATCTCTTCGGGAGCCGACGTGCTCGTCGACTTCACGACGCCTCAGGCCGTCTGGAACAACGCCGTCGTAGCGGTCCGCGCGGGAGTAAGGCCCGTGATCGGCACGACCGGGCTGACGAAGGAGCAAATCGCGGAGCTGGACAAGCTGTGCCGCGAACGGGGCATCGGCGGCATCGTCGCGCCGAACTTCTCCATCGGGGCTATCCTGATGATGAAGTTTGCCGCCCAAGCCGCCAAATATATGCCGCATGTGGAAATTATCGAATACCACGGCGACCAGAAGCTGGACGCGCCTTCGGGAACCTCGATTCTGACCGCGCAAAAAATCGCCGAAAACCGTCAGGAGCTGCGCCAGGGCAACCCGAACGAGGAGGAGACGATCGAAGGGGTGCGCGGCGGCTATTACAATGGCTTCCGCATTCACAGCGTGCGCCTGCCGGGCGTCTTCGCCCAGCAGGAAGTGATCTTCGGCGGATTCGGACAAACCTTGAAAATTCGCCACGATTCGTACGACCGGGCCGGATATATGCCCGGCGTCAATATCGCCGTCAAAAAAGCGATGGAACTGCAGGGCATCACATACGGCTTCGAGTCGTTTATCGACTGAGGCCATTGCAGGAGGCGGCACCTTATGTTAAACATCGCACTTATCGCGCATGACCGCAAGAAAGAGGAAATGGTTCTGTTCGTGACCGCATACGCCCACGTGTTCAGGCCGCATCGGCTTTACGCGACCGGCACGACCGGCAAGCGGATTATGGACGCGACGGGTCTTCCCGTGCACCGGTTTATGTCCGGGCCGCTCGGAGGCGACCAGCAGATCGGCGCGCTGGTGGCCCAGAACGAGATGGATCTGGTGATTTTCCTGCGCGATCCGCTTATGGCGCAGCCGCATGAGCCGGATATTATCGCGCTGCTCCGGCTGTGCGACGTGCAGGGCATTCCGGTCGCCACGAATATCGCGACGGCGGAGCTGCTCGTGCGCGCCCTGGACCGCGGGGATTTCGGATGGCGTGAGCTTGTTCACAAGTACAAGCCCGCCGGTTCGGAAGATTTGTCGCCGCAAGCGGGTACGGGCGGATGATCGGGATGGAGCCGCTGGATATTCTCATCTTCGGAGCGCATCCCGACGACGCCGAGATCGGCATGGGCGGCACGATCGCGAAGCACGCCGCCGCGGGCAAGCGCGTCGGCGTATGCGATCTCACGCTCGCGGAGATGTCCTCGAACGGGACGCCGGAGCTGCGCCAGCAGGAAGCGGCGGAGGCTTCGCGCGCGCTCGGGCTGGTTTACCGGTCGAACCTGCGTCTGCCGGACCGCGGTCTGCTGCGGGCCCCGGACGCGGTCGACCGCATGGTCGGGGAAATTCGCCGGTGCCGTCCGCGGATCGTCTTCGCGCCGTATTGGCAGGACCGGCATCCGGACCACGTGGCGGCGAGCCGGCTGGCGGAGGAGGCGGTGTTTAACGCCAAGCTCCGCCGTTATTTGCCGGAAGCGGGACCTGCCCACAACGTCGAGCGTTTGTATTTTTATTTTATCAACGACGTCGCCGATCCCGAAGTCGCCGTCGACGTCTCCGACGTATACGAGGCGAAGCGGAATTCGCTGCGCGCGTACGCCAGCCAATTCACGGCCGGCGGCGATGCCGTGGCGACGCCTCTGAATCAAGGTTATCTGGAACGCGTGGAAGCCCGCGATTCGCTGCTGGGCCAACGCGTATCCGCCCGTTATGCCGAGGGTTTCGCGAGCAAGCTTCCGCATCTCGTGCATCTGTTTTAATCATTGGCGGAATATATATGAAAAACAACGCGACCCTGGTCCTGGGAGGTTGGAGAGCCATGCACAATCCGCTAAAAATCGGCATCACCTGTTATCCTACGCTGGGCGGTTCGGGCGTCGTCGCCACGGAATTGGGGAAGCTGCTCGCGGAGAAAGGCCACGAAGTGCACTTTATTACGCACAGCCTGCCGTTTCGGCTGGGGGCGTTCCACCGCAACCTGTTTTATCACGAGGTTGAGGTCAGCGATTACTACGTGTTCAAGTACCCGCCGTACGACCTGTCATTGGCCAGCAAAATGGCGCAAGTCGCGCAAATGCAGAACCTCGACCTGCTGCATGTCCATTATGCGGTGCCTCATGCGATCTGCGCTTATCTGGCGAAGCAGATGGTCGGCGACCGGCTCAAGGTCGTGACCACGCTTCACGGCACGGACATCACGATTCTCGGCCAGGACCAATCGTTAAGCGATATTATCCGGCTCGCGATCGACAAGAGCGATGCCGTTACCGCCGTATCCATGGATCTCATCAAGCAAACCCGGGAGCTTCTCGGCATCGAACGCGACATCGATCTCGCTTACAACTTCGTCGACAAGCGCGTGTATTATCCGCGGGACGTGGCCGCCTGGCGCAGGGAGATCGCGAATCCGGACGAAGCGATTCTGATGCACATCTCGAATTTCCGGCCGGTGAAGCGGGTCGGAGACGTGCTCGACATATTCGCCAACGTGCGCCGCAGACGCCCGGCCAAGCTGCTGCTGGTGGGTGAGGGGCCCGAATTGTCGAAAGTGCACTGCAAGGTGAGAAATATGGGGCTGGAGGACTCGGTTGTCTTCCTCGGCAAGCAGGACGATGTCGCGCAAGTCATTTCGTTGGCCGACGTGCTGCTGCTTCCGTCCGAGAAGGAAAGCTTCGGCCTGGTGGCGCTGGAAGGCATGGCCTGCGGGGTGCCGACGGTCGGTTCCGATACGGGCGGCATTCCCGAGCTGATCACGCACGGGGAGACCGGCTTCCTGGCTCCCGTCGGCGACGTGGAGAAGATGGCGGATTATGTCGACGCGCTGCTGTCGGACCGCGACATGTACGCCCGCATGTCGGAAGCTTGCGTCCGGCGCGCCCGGTTGACCTTCTGCAACGACCTGATCGCGGCCGAATACGAACGCATTTATTACCGGGTGCTGGGGCTTCCGGCGCCGGAGCCGTTGGAGCCGGCATCCTGCCTGTAAGCAACCGGGCGGCGACCGCCGCCCTGCGAAGGAGGATACGCAGTGAGCGATGCCAATCGCGATCAGGCAACCCAATCGATATGGAGCGCAGCCTCCGGCTTGCTGGCGCGTCTGGAGGAAGCCGGCCATGAAGCGTATTATGTCGGCGGCTGCGTGCGAGACCGGCTGCTCGGCCGCCCCGTTCACGATATCGACATCGCCACTTCCGCCCGGCCGGAGCAGGTGATGGCGCTGTTCGAACGGACGGTGCCGACCGGCTTGCAGCACGGGACGGTTACGGTGCTGCTGGAAGGGGGCTTGTCGTTCGAGGTGACGACGTTCCGCGTGGAGTCCGAGTACGCCGATTTCCGCCGGCCGAAGTCGGTCCAATTTATCTCGGACCTGACGGAAGATCTGCGGCGCCGCGATTTTACGATCAATGCGATGGCCATGGACCGGTCCGAGAGGGTGATCGATCCGTTCGGCGGCGAGCGGGACTTGCGGGACCGCGTGCTGAGATGCGTGGGCGACCCTGCCGAGCGGTTCGCCGAAGACGCGCTGCGGATGCTGAGATGCATCCGTTTTTCTTGCCGCTACGGCCTGGCCGTCGAAGAACGGACTTGGAACGCCGTGTTGGAACATGCCCCCAAGCTGGCGCATGTCGCGATGGAGCGCGTGCAAGCGGAATTGGAGAAGACGCTGGAAGGGCCCGATCCGCGCCGCGGCGTACGGCTGCTGGCCCGCAGCGGATTGCCGCGCCATATGAAAGAACCGTTCGGCGTCGGCGAACAGGAGTGGCAGCGGCTGGCTGAAGATCAAGAAGCGGTGCCGGATTTGTCGCGGCTCTCCTCTCCCGCGGCCCGCTGGGCGTCGTTATGGCGGCTGCTGAAGGCGGGGCCCGAAGAGGCCCAGACGGCGATGACGCGGCTTCGGTTCTCGCGGGACAAGCTGCGTTCGGTCAGAGCCGTACTGGATTTCGGCCGCGAGGTCGAAGGCCTGTCCCGATTATTGGACGCCCGAGGAACGGAAGCCGGCCGGGTGAAATGGACCGAAGCGGCGCTTCGCTGGGGAAGGTCCGCCTCCGCCGCCTGGTTGGAGATGGCCGCTCTGGATGCGAGCTTGGCGAGCGACGACCCGACGCCCGAGGACTCGTGGAATCGTCTTCTGTCGCTCGCGCCCGAATGGACGGAAAGCGTCCGGGTATGGTCGCGCGAATCGCTCGGCATCGACGGCTTGTCGCTCGCGCGTGAAGCCGGAAGGAAGCCCGGACCGTGGCTGCGGGAGACACTCGACCGGCTGTGGCTGGAGGCGGCGCTCGGGCGGATCGGCAATACGCCCGAAGCGCTTTTGGAGGCGTTCCGCCGGATGGAGCGGAGTGCGGAGCGACGTCTTACGGAAGGAGACGAACGATGAAGCTGGTGCAAACGGACGAGCTCGAAGCATGGTTCCGCGCCCGGCCCGGGCAGTGGTTGTCAGGGGCGGAATTGAGCCGGCAGTGGGGAGTCAGCCGTTCGGCTGTCTGGAAGCACATACGCGCGCTGGAGCTGCGGGGGTACCGCTTCGAATCGGCGCCCCGCCGAGGCTACCGGCTCGTGCAGTTGCCCGACCGCATCCGCCTGGACGAAGTGCTTCCGCGTCTCGCCACGCATACGATCGGGCGTTCGTGGAAGCTGCTGGAGACGGTCGAATCGACGCAAACGGTGGCGCAGCAATGGGTGCAGGACGGGGCCAAGGAAGGCTCCATCGTGCTCGCGGAGCAACAGACGTCCGGGCGGGGCCGCATGGGCCGGCAGTGGCATTCGCCGATCGGCAAAGGCATCTACATGAGCATGATTCTGACGCCTCGGGTCCCGATGACCTTGCTGCCGCAGATCACCTTGCTTACGGCTGTTGCCTTGTGCCGGACGATGAGAAAGCAGACCGGCGTCGACGCCGGCATCAAGTGGCCGAACGACATTCTCGCGGGCGGGCGCAAAGTGTCCGGCATTCTGCTGGAATCGAGCGCCGAGGATGAACGCATCCGTCATGTGATCGCAGGCGTCGGCATCAGCGTGAACCTGGAGGCGTCCGACTACCCCGAAGAACTGCGGGCGATCGCCACCTCGCTGCGTATCGAATCCGGCAAAACGGTCGACCGCGCGGAATTTCTCGCCGCTTTTCTGAATGAGTTCGAGACGCTGTACGACGCCTATCACCGCGACGGATTCGGTCCCATCCGGTCGTTGTGGGAAGCGCTGTCGGTTACGCTGAACCGGCCGGTTGCCGTAAACGGCCCGCAAGGGACGATCGAAGGCGTCGCCGAAGGGTTGGACGACTTGGGCGCCCTGCTTGTCCGGAAGCCGGACGGGACGCTGGAGCGTGTGATGTCCGGCGAAATCCCGATCGTTCCCGGCCCGAGGCCGGGAAGGGTGTCGGATGACGCTTGAAGGCCGAGTCCGCGAAGTGTTATACTGGCTTTGATGAGGCGGTATCGCTGAACCGAACCGCACTCGTTCACCGATCACAGGACAACATCAAATCCGCTTTACGGAATGCGATGGTTGGATTCCGCCTGGAGCCGCGAGCCCGGGACGGAAAAGAACAATCCTGTTCTTCCATGTGAGACGTGACCTTTTAGCTCCATCGGGACTAAAAGGTTTTTTTGCCGCTTCGGGAAGCCTAAGGGCGGGGGGCGTCGAGCCGGCCGCCCAAGCTTGCCGGCAAGGCAATCAAACCTGCCTCTGGTCGCTTGCGGATTGCCGGAAGACCCGCCAGAGGTTTTCTCATGGAAGCATCCACAATGGAAAGCGGGGAATACGCATGGGTTTCAAACCGGTAACCACTGCAACGCTTCGTAAAATGAAAAGCGACGGAACGCCGATCACGATGGTCACGGCATACGATTATCCGTCCGCCAAGCTGGCGGACGAGGCCGGAGTCGATATGATTCTCGTGGGGGATTCCTTGGGCAACGTTGTCCTTGGATATGATTCGACGCTTCCGGTTACGCTTGAGGATATGATCTACCACACCCGCGCCGTCTGCAGAGGCGCGCAGCGTCCGTTTATCGTGACGGATATGCCGTTTATGACATACCACGGCAGCCTCGACCTCACGCTGGCGAGCGTCGCCAGACTGATGCGGGAGGGCGGCTGCAAAGCCGTCAAGCTGGAAGGCGGGCGCGAGATCGCGGACACGGTCCGGGCGATCGTCACGGCGGGGGTGCCCGTCGTCGGCCATATCGGCCTGACGCCGCAATCGGTTCACCAGATTGGCGGCTATCGCGTGCAGGGGAAAACGGCGAATCAGGCGGAGCGGCTGCTGGAGGACGCGCTCGCGCTGGAACAAGCGGGCGCGTTCGCGATCGTGCTGGAGCTGGTGACGGAGGACGTGGCGAGGCTCGTGACGAGCCGGCTGAGCATCCCGACGATCGGAATCGGCGCGGGTCCGGGCTGCGACGGTCAAGTGCTCGTCTTCCACGATCTGCTGCAATACGCTTCCCCGAGCGTGCCGAAAAAGATGGTCAAGACGTACGCCGATATCGGCTCGGCGATCCGGAACGCCATCTCCTCTTATGTCGATGACGTGCGGGAGCGCCGCTTCCCCGGACCGGAGCATTCGTTCCGGACCGAGCAGCGCGAACCGGCCGTCCTGTACGGATCGGGCTCGTCCTCCGCATCGGCCGAAGGGAAGGGGGAACGGCAGCCATGATCGTGTGCCGGACGATCGCGGACATTCGCCGCCGATTGAACGAGGTCCGTTCCGCCAACTGGCGCGAACGGGGAGAGCCGATCACCGTCGGTCTCGTGCCGACGATGGGATATTTGCACGACGGCCATGCGAGCTTGCTGAAGCGGGCGCGCGAGGAATGCGACATCGTCGTGCTCAGCATTTTCGTCAATCCGATTCAATTCGGACCCAACGAAGATTTCGACCGGTATCCGCGCGACGAAGAACGCGATCTGCGTATAGCCGAAGCGAACGGCGTGGATTTTGTGTTGTTGCCTAGCGTCGAGGAGATGTATCCGGCGCCGGCGAGACATTCGCTGACGATCGTCCGTGTCTCGGGTGTCAGCGAATCGCTCTGCGGCGCTTCGCGTCCGGGGCACTTCGACGGCGTCGCGACGGTTGTGTCCAAGCTGTTCCATATCGTCTCGCCGGAACGGGCGTACTTCGGGATGAAGGACGCCCAACAGGTGGCGGTGATCCGCCAGATGGTGCGCGACCTCAACTTCCCGGTCGAGATCGTGGCTTGTCCGACGTTGCGGGAGCCGGACGGACTGGCGCTCAGCTCGCGCAACGTCTATCTGAATCCGGAGGAACGCGCGCAAGCGGTCGTATTGTCGCAAGCCTTGTCCCGAATCGACGGCTGGCTGGCCGAAGGCGTCGGTGCCTTCGAGCTTAGAAATCGGCTCGCCGACGAGATTCGGCGCGCTCCGCTCGCCGATATCGATTATGTGGAAGTCAGGCGTTACCCGACCCTTGAGCCTGCGGACGACGAGCTGGCCGAAGGGGAATATATCGCCGCTCTGGCCGTCCGGTTCGGACGAACCCGATTGATCGACAACCGGGTGTTCCATGTCAGAAAGGGGGAACCCGCATGTTCCGCACCATGATGAAATCGAAGCTTCACCGGGCGACCGTAACGGAGGCGAACCTGAATTACGTCGGCAGCATCACGATCGACGAAGATCTGATGGAACTGGTCGATATTTGGCCGAACGAAAAAGTGCAGGTCGTCGACAACAACAACGGAGCCCGATTGGAAACCTACGTGATTCCGGGACCGAGAGGAAGCGGGGTGATCTGCCTGAACGGCGCCGCCGCCCGACTCGTTCAGCCCGGCGATACGGTCATCATCATCTCGTACGCGATGATGACGGACGAGGAAGCCCGCGTCCATAAACCGCGGATCGCGATTTTGGGCGAAGGCAACAAAGTCGTCGACCGCATCAACGCCGAGCCGCATTCGACCGTGCTGTAATGCGTGTTTCCCTCGACAAAACCTCCCTGCATGAAACATGGGGGGCCGACGCACAATGAGGATACGCCGCAGGCGACCCATGGCGCGAGGGGGACAGGTGGAATGTTTAAGCACTTATTTGGGGTCATGAACGAGATGCTCGACGAGCTGGCGAGACGATATGCCGATCCGGCCCATGCGGACAGCCTGGACGAACTGGACCGCGAATTGGCGGAGCTGAAGCGGATGAGCGACCAGTGCATCGAAGGCTGGCTGCTGTTCGA
Source organism: Paenibacillus thermoaerophilus (assembly GCF_005938195.1). Classification (GTDB taxonomy): domain Bacteria; phylum Bacillota; class Bacilli; order Paenibacillales; family Reconciliibacillaceae; genus Paenibacillus_W; species Paenibacillus_W thermoaerophilus. The sequence continues at coordinate 51,052 of NZ_VCQZ01000002.1, read as the reverse complement.
AGAGCGCATCAGCCGGCTGTCGGCGCTGCGGCACGGGTCGTCCGCGGAGGGCGATTCCGTCAAGCATTCGGCCCAGACGGACGGAAACGAACTTGACGAGTGGACCGCCATGCATCTGAAAGCGCGGGAAAATGCCGCGTTCGAGCAGGCGCAGGGCTACTACCAGCTTCGCATGTACGACGAAGCCATCCGGCTGCTGGAGCCGCTCGCGGAACGGCAGCCCGACTTTATCCTCGCCCGGCTGTATCTGGCAATGGGGTATCTGAAGTCGGAACGGTTCGAGGACGCCTACCGCCAGTTTCAGTTTGTGCAATCTTTTAGCGAACATGCAAAAATCAAGTCAATATCGTTTAACGCGATGGGCTGCATTCAGGCCAAACGGCTGTACCCGGAAAAAGCGGCGGAGCTGTTCAAGCTCGCCTACGAGGCGGACCCTACAAACCGCGACGCCTTGACGAACCTGGAATGCTTCTCGCAAGCGGGCTCCGGCCACCGGCTTTCGGTTATCGGTCTTTCCTGACCGGGCGAAGCCCATCGCGCGGACGATTCGAAAAGGACTGAACGTCACGCGATGAAATATGCCGTGCTTGACTTTGAAACGACAGGGGATCAGGCGGACGACCGGGTCATTCAGGTCGGTCTCGTGCTGGTCGACGGACACGAGATTGTGGACAGGTATACTTCCTTCGTGCAGCCGGAGCGGAGTATACCTGCTTCTATTTCTCAATTGACGGGCATTACCGACGAAGACGTGGCCGACGCGCCGACGGCGGATCTGGTGATGGCCGAAATTTTGCCGCTGTTGAACGGCCGTATTCTGGTCGGCCACAACGTCGGCTTCGACCTGAAATTTCTGCAGCGCACGCTGACGGACAACGGCTATTTTCCGTTTCAGGGAAGATGTCTCGACACGTTGGAAGCGCTTCGGATTTTGTTTCCCTCGCTCACCAGCCTGGCGCTGTCGATGGCCAGCTCGCAGCTCGGAGTGCCGCATGAGCGTCCGCACCATGCGGATTCGGATGCCGATGCGACGGCCCGACTGTGGATCAAGTGCCTGGAGAAGCTGAACGAACTGCCTCTGGTTACGGTGCAGCGGCTCGCGTTTTTGTACGAAGGAGAACGGAGCGACTGGGCCTGGTTTTTGCAGCAGATCGCTTCGGAACGGGAGATGGAAGCCGCTCGCGGCCATGCGGAGGCCGAGCCGTCCGCCGGGCAGATATACCGGAATTTTGCGCTGAAAGCCATGCCCTGGGACGCGTCCGGCGACGAAGAAGAGGCGAATGCCGACGAGCTCCGCGAGACGCTGGGGGATGATTTCAGCGCGTTTTACGACCGGTTCCGGGACCGGCTGAGAGAAAAGTTCGAAGCGTTCGAGGAGCGGGAATCCCAAAACATCATGGCGAAAAGCGTGCATGAAGCGTTCCGGAACGGCAAACATCTGCTGGTGGAAGCGGGCACGGGCACGGGGAAGTCGCTCGGTTACCTGATTCCGTCGCTCTATTACGCCTTACGGGAGCAAGTAAAGGTGGTCGTCAGCACGCATACGATCAATCTGCAGGAGCAGCTTCGCCAGCGGGATCTGCCGTTGCTTCGGGAGCATTTCCCGGTTCCGTTCCGGGCGGCCGTGTTGAAGGGGCGCAGCCGCTACTTGTGCCTGCGCAAATTCGAAGAACGGATGAACGCCGGGGACGTCTCCGATCATGAGGAGCGGCTTACGGCCGCCCAGATGATCGTCTGGCTGGGAGAGACGGAGCACGGGGACGAGGAGGAGCTGCATCTGCAGCCGAAAGGCCGAACGCTGTGGCGAAGCGTGGCCAGCGACGCGGATTCGTGCCTCAACCGCGCTTGTCCCTGGTTCCGCAACTGCTTTTATCATCGGGCCCGGCACGACGCGCAGGAAGCGGATCTGATCATCACGAACCACTCGCTGCTGTTCACGGACGTTCAGGCGGAGCACCGCATCCTGCCGGCCTACAAGCATCTCGTGGTTGACGAGGCGCATCATTTCGAGGCGGTGGCGAGCGAGCATCTGGGGCATTCCGTCTCCTACACGGGCCTGACCGGCAGCCTGCTGTGGCTGTACAAGGACGCGCGAACCGGCCAACTGCCCGTGCTGCGCCACCGACTGGAGTCGTCGGGAGACGAATCGGCGGGAATGTGGATTCCGCTTGCGGAACGGGCGATGAACAAGCTCGTCGACGCGAAGGAGCAGTGGGATGCGCTGTCGGAGCGGCTGTACGAGGTTCTCGCCAGCCAGGCCGGCGATCCGCTTGCGGGGGAATCCGGCGGATACGTCTTCCGGCTTAAGCCGCAGGAGCTGCCGCCGCTGTGGGACGAGGTGTCGCAAACGGCGGAGACGGTATTGTCCCGGCTGAAGGAAGCGACGGCGGAGCTGGAGCGGCTGGCCGCCGAGCTGAAGGAGGAACAGGAACGTCTGGGGCTTGCCAGCGTGCTTACGGATTTGTCGGGGGCGGTCAAGGATGTCGCCCGGCATCGGGACGAACTCGCCTTCCTGCTGAGCATGAAGGACGAGCATTTCGTGTATTGGCTGGAGGGCAATCCGAACTACCGCAGCAAGTCAGTTGTCTGGTCTGCCGCGCCGGTTGACGTCAGCTCGCTGCTGCGGAAGCTCGTGTTCGAGGTGAAGGACAGCGTCGTGCTGACGTCGGCCACTTTGTCCGTCGGCCGGACGTTCCAATTCGCTTGCGACCAGTTGGGCTTGCGGACGGACGCCGACGAGGTGCTCACGCTGCAGCTTCCGTCTCCGTTCCAGTACCGGCGCCAGTCGCTTGTCGTGATTCCCCGCGACTTCCCCAAAATCAAGGGAGCGATCGGCGATCCGGTCTTTCAGGAGATGCTGGTGCAATCGCTGGCGGAGATCGCGGTGGCGACGGAAGGGCGAATGCTGGTTCTGTTCACGTCCAACCGCATGCTCCGGCAGACGCATGCCGAGCTGAAGGAGCGTCTGGCCCCGCACAACATCACCGTGCTCGGCCAAGGCGTCGACTCCGGCAGCCGAAGCAAGCTGACGCGGCTGTTCCAGTCCCAGCAGCGCTGCGTGCTGCTCGGCACGAACAGCTTCTGGGAAGGCGTCGATATCCCGGGAGACGCGTTGTCTTGTCTCGCGATCGTCCGGCTCCCGTTCCAGCCGCCCAACCATCCCGTGGTTGAGGCGAAAGCGGAGATGCTGAAGAAACGGAACCAGAACCCGTTTATGGCATGGTCCGTGCCGCAAGCGGTCATCCGGTTCAAGCAAGGCTTCGGCCGGCTCATCCGGACGGCCAGCGACCGGGGAATCGTCGTGCTGTACGATACGCGCGTATTGGACACGTATTACGGCAAGCATTTTTTGTATTCGCTGCCCGGTCCGAAGATCGAGCATATGAGACTGGAGCAGATGGTTCCGAGAATCGAAGAATGGTTGAAGGGAGAGGAACAGCAACCATGAAGTCGCCCAAAATCTCGGAGGCCGTCGTCAGACGGCTTCCCATCTACCTCCGTTATTTGAACGAGCTCGAGAAAAACGGGGTGACGACGGTATCGTCTCAAGAACTGGGGCAGCGGCTTGATCTGAATCCGGCGCAAATCCGCAAGGATCTGGCCTACTTCGGAGAATTCGGGAAAAAAGGCATCGGCTACGACGTCGGGTATCTGATCGAGAAAATACGCAACATTCTGAAGCTGAACCGCATCATTCCCGTCGCGCTGGTCGGAGCGGGCAATCTGGGGCGGGCGCTGTGCAACTACAACGCCTATCTCCGCGACAATATGAAAATCGTTGCGGTTTTCGACGCTTCGCCCGACAAAATCGGGCAGCAGATCAACAACCTGACCGTACAGCCGATGGAAGCGCTGGCGGCCCGGATGGCCGAGCTGAAGGTCCGCATCGGGATCATTACCGTCCCGGCTGCAGAAGCCCAGCAGGTGGCCAACCAGTTCGTGGAGGCGGGGGTCGAAGCCATCCTGAACTTCGCTCCGGTCATCATCCGCGTTCCCGCGTCTGTCCGGGTGCATCACGCCGACTTCACGGCGGACTTGCAGAGCTTGGCCTATTATTTAGACTGATCGATCCTTTCGCATTACAAGGAGAGGTCCCGCCGACCGAACGTCGGAGGGACCTTTTTTCGTCAAGCGTATTTGAGCACGACGCTGGCCAGTATATCCGCCACGTCCTCGCAGGCGTCGGTCGTCTGCTCCAGCCGCTCGTATATCTCCTTCAGCTTGAAATCGTGATAGGGGTCCTTCGGATTGCTGAAAATTTCCCGGATGCCCTCCCGCATCAGCCGGTCTCCTTCGTTCTCCAGGCTGTTGATCTGAATGGTGTGCTCCCGGATCTGCAAATACTTTTTCTTCGACAGCAGCTTGAAGGCTTGCAGAATATGGTCGCAGGATTCGACCAGCACTTCGGAGAACTGCTTCATGACGCCGTTCGAGAATCCGATCTGCATATAATCGAACCGCGCGATCGTCGCTTCCATCCCGTCCATCACATCGTCCACTTTAACCGCCATTTCCAGAATATCCTCGCGGTCGAGCGGAGTCATAAACACCAGATTCAGCCCTTTGTAAATCTGATGGGTAATCGAATCGCCCTTATGCTCCAATTCCCTGAGCTGCTCGTAATAAGTGGCGGGCGGCCGGTCGCCCATCATCGCGCTGCGGAACAATTGGGCGCCCTTCAGGGTGTTTTCCGCGGACTGAATCAGCAGATTAAAAAAGTCCACATCGTTCTTTTTGGAGAACGGAAGCATGATGATTCCCTCCATCTATCGGTATTGGTTCGGGACGGATCGCAATCCCACCATAACATATAAGGAAATTGCTGACAACAGCGGATATTCCCCATATAGGCGCATGGCCTTAGTATGTCCGGCCCATTCGCTTGATTTTCCGCTTGGCGGCATGTACATTGGAGGAAGCGTCTAGTGGCGCAATTTATATCTGGAGAGTGATGTTGCGATGTCGCGTTGGTGGATCGACAACGGATTGCTTCTGACGATGAGCGATGCGGCTCCCGTCATCCGCGGCTACATGTGCGTGGAGAACGGGCGAATTACATATATCGGGCAGGACAGACCTCAAGGGGACGCAGGCGAGCGGGTGGACGGCCGGGGCAAGCTGTACATGCCCGGACTGGTCAATACGCACAATCATGCCGCGATGTCCTTGCTGCGCGGGTTCGGCGACGATCTGGCGCTTCAGGTATGGCTGGAGACGAAAATGTGGCCGAACGAAGCGAAGTTTACCGATGAAGACGTGCGCTGGGGAACGCTGCTGTCCATCGTCGAGATGCTCAAGAGCGGCACGACGTGTTTCGTCGACATGTACGACCATATGGACGAGGTGGCGCAGGCGGTGGCCGAATCCGGCATTCGCGGCTGCCTGACGCGGGGCGTCATCGGGCTGTGTCCGCCCGACGTGCAGACCGCCAAGCTGGAGGAAGCGATCCGCTTCGCGCGGACGTGGCAGGGGGCGGCCGACGGGCGGATTACGACGATGCTGTCGCCGCATTCGCCGTACACGTGCCCGCCCGATTATATCGAGCGCATCGTCGAGGCGGCCCACGATCTGGACGTGCCGCTGCACACGCACATGTCGGAGACCCGCCGGGAAGTCGAGCAGAACGTCGAGCAGTACGGCCTGCGTCCGCCGGCGCATCTCGCCAAGCTCGGCGTGTTCTCGCGCCCGTGTCTCGTCGCGCACGGCGTGCATCTGACCGACGAAGAGATCGAATTGCTCGCGGAGCACCGCGTGCATGTCTCGCATAACCCGGGCAGCAATCTGAAGCTGGCGAGCGGCATCGCCCGGGTACCGGACCTGCTGCGAGCCGGCGTTCGCGTATCGCTCGGGACCGACAGCTCCGCCAGCAACAACAACCTGGACATGTTCGAGGAAATCCGCCTCGCCGCGCTGCTCGCCAAAGGCTCCAGCTTCGACCCGACGGCCTTGCCCGCGGCGCAAGCCTTAAAGCTCGGCACAGTGGAGGGCGCCCGCTCCATCTGGCTGAACGACGTCGGCACGCTGGAAGTCGGCATGCAGGCCGACGTGATCTCCATCGACGTGGAGCAGCCGCATTATTACCCGCAGACCGATTATATCTCCCACATCGTGTACGCGGGTTCGGGCGCCGACGTACGCGACGTCTGGGTGCAGGGGCGCCAGGTGGTCCGCAACCGCGAGTGCCTGCTCGTAGACGAAGAGAAAATCCGCCGCGAAGCGCAAGCCTGCTATCAGCGGCTGACCGGCAACTGACGTAGGTCGGGAGGTCGCGGCCATGCGAAAGGGGCACAAGACGCTGGCGGCTTCCGTGGCCGCCGTGCTGCTGATCGTCGTGCTGACGATTGTCGGTTACCGCCAAATCCAGAAGGGCGTGTGGGCCGAAGAAGCGGCGGCGGAGCGGCGCGCGCTGGAAGAAACGCCGCTTGTCGAGGCGGAAAAAATCGTGCCGTTCTACGGCAAGGAGCTGATGATGGTCGTTCACGGCAAAACGGAGAGCGGCCAGCCGGGTTACGCCTGGGTGACGGATTCGGAGGTGCGCTTCGCGCGAGCCGACGAAGGGGTCGCGGAGTCCTTCGTCCGCGCGGAGACGATCCGGCGGCAGCCGTCGGCGGACATCCGGCGCGTATCGCTCGGCATGTACCGCGGCTGGCACGCCTGGGAAGTGTTGTATACCGCGGAAGACGGAAGCGGACAGACCCGCACGTATTACGATTATTATCGGTTTAACGACGGCGAATTACTCGAAACGGTAAAGCTGAAAGCCTGATCCGCATCCGGAGCGGGACGCGTTACCACACATTGCATCGGGGTTTGTCTATCGAATTATGATATACTCTCGGTATAGCAGGATCGGCGATTCCGTTCCTGCGCCGGGAGTTTTTTTATGGACCGCAAGTTTATCGCATTGGCATTTACCAAAATCCAACTGAATTGAAATAGAAAGGGGAACGATCCATGAAATTGCGAGCGATGCCCATAGCCGCCGCGGCAGCCGTCTCGGCGGCGCTGCTGTTCGGCGGATGGACCATCTACAGCAACGTGGCGACGGTCTCCCCGCTCGAGACGATCGCTTCCGGCGTTCCGGGAGTGGAACAAGCCCATATCAAAGTCGGCGGAGATCGCGTCAACGTCCAACTGCAATTGGCCCCGCAGGCTTCGCTGCGGGAAGTGGTCGCCAAGCTTCGGAGCGACGGCGGCAAGCAGATCGACGGCCGCGAGCTGGCGGTCACCGTGAATAACCCGGCATCCGACAAGCTGGAGCAATGGTGGGCGACGGTGCTGTTCGACGTCGCTCAGGCGATGGAGACGAAGCGGTTCTCCGATATTCCCGCCAAGCTGGCTGCGGCCGCGGAGGGGAAAGGGATCTCGGTCCGCGCCGAGATGGACGACGATTACGTATACGTGACGCTGGTCGACGAGAACGGCGGCGGCAGCAAATTCGTCATGCTTCCGCGCGTGCCTGCGCAACTGGAGGCATGGGGCCGATGATGCGCAATTACGCCAAGGAAATCGCGATCGGCGCCGTCCCGGTGCTGCTGCTGTTTTTGCTGTATATCGGGTATAACATCGTGCCGCTGCTGCTGCTGGGCGGACTGGCGACGGTGCTGGCGGTTGCGATCCGTTCGCGCGGCATGGCCGGTCTGGGAATCCGGACCGGAGGCCGCCATTCCGAAACCCGGCGGACGCCCCCGCCGATCGGCTTCGACGAGATCGGCGGCCAGGAACGGGCCAAGCGCGAGCTTCAGGAGTCGCTGGAATTTCTCATCAAACACGAGGAGATCCGGCGGTTCGGCATCCGCCCGCTGAAAGGCATTTTGCTGGAGGGACCTCCCGGAACCGGCAAAACGCTGCTCGCCAAGGCGTCGGCGCATTATACCGATTCGGTGTTCGTGTCGGCCTCCGGCAGCGAATTCGTCGAGATGTATGTGGGGGTTGGCGCGAGCCGCGTGCGCGAGCTGTTCAAGGAAGCCCGGGAAGCCGCGGCGAAGCAGGGCAAATCGAGCGCGGTCATCTTCATCGACGAGATCGACGCCATCGGCGGCAAACGCAGCGGCGGACAAAACCGCGAGTACGACCAGACGCTGAACCAACTGCTGACCGAGATGGACGGCCTGCATCCGAACGAGACGCCGCGCATCCTGGTCATCGCCGCGACGAACCGCAAGGAGATGCTGGACCCGGCGCTGCTGCGCCCGGGCCGATTCGACCGCCATATCGCGGTCGACCTGCCGGACAAGGCGGCCCGGCTGCATATCTTGCGTCTGCACGCCAAAAACAAACCGCTTGCGGACGAAGCCGATCTGGAGCAGGTCGCGTCGGAAACGTTCGGATTTTCGGGCGCGCAACTGGAGAGCGTCATGAACGAAGCGGCTATCTATATGCTGCGCGAAGGCGCGGACAAAATTCGGCCGGAGCATCTGAACATGGCGATCGACAAAGTGATGATGGGCGAACAGACGGACCGCCAGAGCACGCAGGAGGAGCGCGAGCGCGTCGCGATCCACGAGCTGGGGCACGCGATTATGGCCGAGCTCGCCCGCCCGGGCTCCGTCTCGCAAGTCGCGCTCCGGCCACGGGGGCAGGCGCTCGGCTACGTCCGGCATTCGCCCGCGCAGGATCATTACCTCTACACGAAGCGGTATATCGAGCAGCAGATTATGATCGCGCTCGGCGGCGCCGCGGCGGAAGAGCTGTTCTACGGCGGGCGGAGCACGGGATCGCGCAACGACTTCGAGCAGGCGACCGATCTCGTCGGCATGATGATCGAATCCGGCCTGACCGGTCTCGGCATCGTCAAGCGGGATTTCGTGACCAAGGAAGAATGGTCGAAGGAGAACAACGCGATTCTTGAGCAACTGATGGAAGAAACCCGACGCACGCTCGACGCCCGCCGGGATGTGTTCAAGCATGCGCTCGACAAGCTGATTCGCGAGGAAGTGCTATCCGGCGACCGGTTCCGCGAGCTGCTGCGGGAAAGCGGAGACGGGGCGGCTTGACCGGTCCCGGCGCGCCGGACGCGGTGCGATCGGATGGGAGCCGCAATCGGACCGGGACGGAAACGTCCCGGTCTTTTTGCTGCCCTTTTTGCTGCCGGTTGCCCTCGGGCGGGATCGTGGCGAAAGGTGACGCATTCTGTCAAGGAACTGTCGCCACTGCTCCTGTCGGCAGGCCCGCGGATATGGTATATTGATTACGTATGCCTCAGTCAAGCAGTTGGAAGGAGACGTAGGGTAAGTTTGAACAACTTCATCATCAAAAAAGTCGCTGTCGTCGGCGCCGGCACGATGGGACAAGGCATCGCCCACATGCTGGCCAGCCGCGGACTCGATGTTCTGCTGGTCGAGAAAAACGCCGAAAATCTCGAGCATGCCTGGGAAATGATCCAAATCACGCTGGACAAGGAGCTGGAGCGCTGGGCGATTACCGCCTCCGAGAAAAAGCTGATTTTGTCCCGTATCCATAAAGTCGAGGATTGGCAAGCGATTCGCGAAGCCGATCTTGTGATCGAGACGATTACGGAAGATCTCAACGCCAAAAAAGAAGTGTTCGCCAAACTGGACGCGTTGTGCAAGCCTCACACGATACTGGCGAGCAATACGTCGACCCTGTCGCTGACCGAACTCGCCGGCACGACGAAACGTCCGGAGCGGGTGGTCGGCCTGCATTTTTTGCATCCGGTCAACAAAATCGATCTCGTCGAGCTTGTTCGCGGCCTGAAGACATCCGAGGAAACGATGTCGGCCATGCAGCACTTCGTGGAGAACGTGTTGGAGAAGAAGGGCATCAAGGTCTACGAATCGCCGGGTTACGTCACGACGAGACTGATCTGTCTGTTGATCAACGAAGCGTTGCACGCGCTTTCGGAGGGTGTCGCCAGCGCGGAGGACATCGATTCGGCGATGCGCATCGGCTACGATTTCCATTACGGGCCGCTGGAGATGGCCGACCGCTTCGGGCTGGACTCGGTCCTGCTCGCTCTGGAACGCATGTTCCGGGAGTACGGCGAGCTGAAATACCGGCCGTCCTTCCTGCTGAAGAAAATGGTCCGGGCCGGCCATCTGGGCGTGAAAACAGGCGAAGGCTTCTTCCGCTACGACAAGGACGGTGACCGCATCTCATGATCGTCTTGGTCATTAACGCCGGGAGCTCCTCGATCAAATATCAGCTCTACCAGATGAAGTCGGAGACGGTGCTGGCGCGCGGCCGCGTCGAACGGATCGGCATGGATTCGGCGATCGTCACGCATGAAGCGGAAGGCAAGCCGGAATTTCGGGAGGTTTGCGAGATTCTCGATCATACGTCCGCGCTGAAGCGGATTACGGACATTCTCGTTCACCCCGAATACGGATCGCTGTCGCATATAAGCGAGATCGAAGCGGTCGGACACCGTGTCGTGCACGGCGGCGAGTCGTTCCCCGAATCGGTTGTCGTGACGACGGAGGTCAAGCAGGAGATCCGCAAGCTGTTCGATCTGGCGCCGCTGCACAACCCCGCCCACCTGATGGGCATATTGGCGGTGGAGGCGATCCTGCCGGACGTGATGCAGGCGGTTGTGTTCGATACGGCGTTCCATCAGACGATGCCGAAGACGAGTTATTTGTACGCGATCCCGAATATTCTATACAAGCGGCATAAAATACGCCGGTACGGCTTTCACGGCACGTCGCACATGTACGTCAGCCATCAGGCGGCGGCTCTGCTCGGCCGGCCGCTGGAAAGCCTCAAGCTGGTCACCTGCCATATCGGCAACGGAGTAAGCTGCACAGCCGTCCTCAACGGCAAATCGTACGACACCAGCATGGGGATGACGCCGCTGGAAGGGCTGATGATGGGGACGCGCAGCGGGGATCTCGATCCCGCCATCGTGTCGTATACGATGGCCAAAGAAGAACTGTCCATCAACGAAGTGAACTCCATGCTGAACAAGCACAGCGGTTTGTATGCGGTGTCCGGCGGACTTGCCGACATGCGGGAAATCGTCGAAGCGATGAACGACGGTGACAAAAACGCGAAGCTCGCCTTCGACATGTACGCGTACCGGCTGCGCAAGTACATCGGCGCGTACGCCGCGGCGATGAACGGGCTTGACGCCGTCGTCTTTACGGCGGGCGTCGGGGAGAACAGCCCCCAATTGAGGGAAGCGGTGTGCGAAGGCCTGACGTTCCTCGGCTTGCGGCTCGACCGTGAACGCAACCGTTCCCCGGAACGGGGAGAGCGCCGGATCACGGAAGACGGCTCGCCGGTGGAAGCGCTTGTGATTCCGACCAACGAGGAGCTCGTCATCGCGCGCGACACGTACCGGCTGGCGTTAAATCGAGGTAAAGGGAGCTGATTGCCATGACTTCCGGAATGCCGGAATTGACGACGATCCGGGAACTGCGGAACTACGCGGGCCAGACGGTGCGTATCGGCTGCTGGCTGCACAACAAGCGCTCCAGCGGCAAAATCCGGTTTTTGCAGCTTCGCGACGGGACCGGCTTCGTGCAGGGCGTCGTCGTCAAAAACGAAGTCGATGAAGCGACGTGGGAAGCGGTTTCCCGGCTCTCCCAGGAGAGCTCGCTGTACGCGACCGGCGTCGTGCGCGAGGACCCGCGCAGTCCCGGCGGCTACGAGCTGTCGGTGACGGGGCTGGAGATCATCCAGATCACCGAGGATTACCCGATCACGCCGAAGGAGCACGGCATCGACTTTCTGATGGACCGCCGCCATCTGTGGCTGCGCGCCCCGCGCCAGCGCGCCGTGATGGTCATACGGGCCCGGATTATCCGGGCCGTGCAGGAGTTTTTCGACTCGAACGGATTTACGCGGGTCGATCCGCCGATCCTGACGCCGTCCTCCTGCGAAGGCACAACCAACCTGTTCCACACGAAATATTTCGACGAGGACGCGTATTTGACGCAAAGCGGCCAGTTGTATATGGAAGCGGCGGCGATGGCTCTCGGCCGCGTCTATTCGTTCGGCCCGACGTTCCGGGCGGAGAAGTCCAAAACCCGCCGGCATCTGATCGAATTTTGGATGGTCGAGCCGGAGATGGCGTTTGTCGACCACGAGGAGAACCTGCGCGTTCAGGAGCGGTTCGTCTCGCATATCGTCCAATCGGTGCTGACGAACTGCCGCCGCGAGCTGGAGACGCTCGGCCGCGACGTGTCGAAGCTGGAGCGGGTGCAGGCGCCTTTCCCGCGCATCACCTACGACGAAGCCGTGACGATGCTGAGGGAGATGGGGTTCGAGTTCTCCTGGGGCGACGACTTCGGAGCGCCGCATGAGACGGCGATCGCCGAGAAGTTCGACCGCCCGGTATTCATCACCCATTATCCGACGGCGATCAAGGCGTTCTATATGAAGCCGCAGCCGGACCGTCCGGAAGTCGTGCTGTGCGCGGATCTGATCGCTCCGGAAGGCTACGGGGAGATTATCGGCGGCAGCCAGCGGATCGACGACCCGGAGCTGCTCGCCGAGCGGTTCCGCGAACACGAGCTGTCCGAAGAAGCGTACGGCTGGTATATGGATCTGCGCCGGTACGGCACGGTTCCGCATTCCGGCTTCGGACTCGGATTGGAGAGGGTGGTCGCCTGGATCTGCGGGCTCGATCACGTGCGCGAGACGATCGCGTTCCCGCGAATGCTGTACCGGCTGTATCCCTGATCCGTATAGCCGCTTAACGAATCGTTCGAGGAGGGGCATATGGAGCGAAAGTCCAAACCGAACATCGCGCTGCAGACCGGACTGCTCACCGGGTTGCAGGAAACGTCCGTACAGGTCCCCGGTTTGCTGCTGAAATACATGAAGCCGCTCAAGCTGAGCGAGCTGGAGGTCGTGCTCATTCTGCAAATTATGGCGTTCAAAACGGCCGAGCAGAACGATTTTCCGACGCCCGAACAGCTTCTGGAGCGCATGAACGCGGAACCCGCCGAGGTGATGGCGGCGCTGGAGCGGCTGCTGAAGGAAGGGTATGTGCAGATAGACGAACGGCTCGATCCCGTCACCGACGTGCAGTACGAGGTGTACAACATGACGCCGCTGTGGGCGAAACTGGCGACGCTGCGGGCCGAAGAGCTGGCGGCGGAGGTTGAGGCGCTGGAGCGGGAGAGCCAAACGGCGGAACGCGGCGGCGGACGCCGGGACATCTTCAGCGTGTTCGAGCAGGAATTCGCCCGTCCGCTGACGCCGATGGAGTGCGAGACGATCTCGATGTGGCTGGACAAGGACCGTTTGCCGGAGGAGCTGATTCTGGCCGCTCTGAAGGAAGCGGTATTCTCCGGCAAGGTGCATTTCAAGTATATCGACCGGATTTTGCTGGAGTGGAGCCGCAATCAGGTGCGGACGGTCGAACAGGCCCGCGAATACGCGCAGCGGTTCCGCGGCGGACGGTAAACGGGGAGCAGAACGGACATAAGGCTTGTCGGCTTGAGGCCGGCAGGCTTTTTTTATTTTGGTCACAATAATCCCGTTTTTGGGCACAACAGTCACTAGGGCTGAGGGCGCCTGTTTTTTTATAATGAAAACGCAACCAGTTATTAGAAAGGGAGGGTTCCATCAAACGGAAGGGGATGCGGTTCCAAACCATACGCCAGAATCGTTCAGAAGCGCAAGCCGAATAAAAGGGGGATTAACAAATGGCCACATTCAAACGTATCTCGGCCGTTTTGCTGACGGCTGCTCTTGTCTCCAGCGCCGCTATCGCGGGTTGTTCGGACGGATCGAAGGAAACGGCGTCCGATTCCGGCGGCAAGAAGACATCGGAGCCGGTCAAGCTGAAGCTGTTCATGGGCAACTCGGGAATGGCCCATCCCGAAGGAGTGAACCCGAGCGACAATCCGTACATGAACTTTATCAAAGAGAAATCGGGTGTCGATCTGGAGCTCGAAGTGCCGGGCTACCAGGATTTCAAAACGAAATTCAACCTGATGCTGTCCTCCGGTTCGCTTCCCGATCTCGTCCACACCTGGTATCCGAACGAGGCTTACCAAGCCGCGGACCAGGGCGCTTTTATCGACTTGAAATCGTATTACGACAAATCCCCCATCGTCCAAAAAGTGATTACGCCGGAAATGATGGAGATGGCCAAGTCCGCGAGCGGTCATTATTACCGCATTCCGATGCGCAACACAAACGCTCCGCAGGGCTCGGGCGTCGCCGTCCGTTACGACATGCTGGTTAAATACAACGAAGGCAAATACCCGGAAACGGTCGACCAATGGATCGAGCTGATGCGGAAAGTGCACGCGGCCGAGCCGAACTCCATCGTCTTGTCCAACCGGGTAGCGAACACGGACACCGCGCTCGGGTTCGGCGGGCTGCCGATTTTCTTCTGGTACGGGGCACTGCCTTACCAATACCGCGTTCAGGACGGCAAGGTGATCAGCACGTTCCAACTGCCGGAATACCGCGCAGCCGTGGAAACGATGAAGATGCTGTACGACGAAGGCATTCTCGACAAGGAATTCGCCACCAACGACAACGTCAAGTACGGAGAGAAGAAGACGAACAAAAACGTCATGTTCGAATACAACTCCGCCGACCAGTTCATCCCAACCGGCCAGGAAAAACGGCCTCAGGACAAGGACAAGGAATGGCAGCTCGCGCCGGCGCTGAAGCAGTATCCGTCCGTGCTGAAAGATCCGAAATACGCGCAGCCGTACAAAGGGTTCCCGATCACCGACCACGGGATTTATATCTCCAGCCAGTCGAAGCACCCGGACGAAGCGTGGAAGGTCATCGAGACGTTTGCATCCGACGAATTGCACGAGCTTATTTTCTGGGGCAAGGAAGGCGAAGACTACACCGTTAAGGACGGCAAGAAAATTCCGGTCGAAGGCAAAGGCCTTTCCGACAAGAGCCAATACTACAAGCTGCATCTGGGCTTCATATTCGGCTTCAGCGACCGTCTGGAATCCAGCATCGCCGCCGCCGAGCAGGTGATGGACAAAGGCGAATTTGCGAGAAGAATGGAAGGGCTGAAAAACTGGGAGACTTACGCCAACAATACCGGACTCCGTCTCGGCAACTTTGTCAAGCTGTCCGCCGAAGCGGCCAAAAAGGTGGCGGAATCGAACAACTTTATTTCGCAGGCGACCATCGAAGCGATCATGGGCCGCATCACTATGCAGCAATTCGACCAAAAAGTGGCCGAATTCGCGAAGAAATACGGCTTTATTTATGACGAATACACGAATTACATGCAAGAGCATAAAGACGAACTGAGAAAATTCGGTGTGAAGGAAGTCGATTGGTAATCGTGGGCCCAGGTGCCCGCGGCAGGCCGCCAGAAGCAAAACGCCGGCTGCCCGCCTGCGGGCATCGTTTTCTTTAGGCCCGGCAGACCAAACAAAGGAGGAAGCGCCGCCATGGGTTTGACGCAGCTGCGAGCCGCCAGAACGACTTCGCTCCGGAAAAAGCAGATTTACAAAAAAACGTTGTTTTCGCTTTATCTGCTGCTCGCTCCGACGATAATCCTGCTGTTTGTGTTTCACTACATCCCGCTTTACGGCATCATTATCGCCTTTAAAGATTTTTCGCCTTACCGCGGGATTTTCGGAAGTCCGTGGGTCGGCTTCAAGCATATCGCTTATTTCCTGCAGGACGAAGCGTTCTGGAAAGTGATGAAGAACACGCTGATCATCAATTTTTACGACCTGGTGTTCGGCTTTACCGCACCGATCGTTTTTGCGTTGCTGGCCAACGAAATCGTGCACGCCGGCTTCAAAAAAATCGTTCAGACGATCTCCTATTTGCCGCACTTTTTATCCTGGGTCGTCGTATCCGGGGTGTTTTACCAGATGCTGTCGCCGGAAACCGGCATGGTGAACAAGCTGCTTGGTTTGTTCGGCGTCGAACCGATTTTTTTCATGACCGAGCCCGGCCTGTTCCGGGGAATCGCCGTGTTCGCGGAAATATGGAAAAACGTCGGATGGTCGGCGATTTTGTATTTCGCCGTGATCGCGAGCATCGACACGAGTTTGTACGAGGCCGCGATGATCGACGGCGCCAGCCGTCTCCGGCAGATTTGGCACATTACGCTTCCCGCGATGGTGCCGATGATTATCCTGCTGCTGCTGCTCCGGCTGTCCAACCTATTCTCCATCGGCTTCGACCGGATATTTACGCTGCAAAATTCGCTTGTGCTGGACGTCTCCGACGTGACGAGCACCTATATATACCGGCTCGGTCTGGAGCAGGCGCAATACAGCCTGACGACCGCGATCGGCGTTGTGCAAAGCTTGCTCGGCTTCATCCTGCTGGTGTCGGCGAACCGGATCTCGAAAAAACTCGTCGGTATGGGACTTTACTAGAAAGGCAGGCTTCCGCGATGCGCGCTCATTCGGTGTCCCGCAAACTGTTCCAAGTGTTTAATGCCTTCTTGTTTCTTTTGTTTTCAATCTCGATTGTCGTGCCGTTCGTCAATGCGATCGCCATTTCGCTCAGCAGCTACGATGCGCTGGCGACCGGCAGCGTCAACCTGTGGCCGAAAGGGTTCAGCTTGGAAGCCTACAAAGAGCTCGCGTACAGCAAACAGTTTTTGCGAACCTTCCTCAATACGGTCGGCCTGACGGTCGTGAATACGGTGCTGACCATCACGGTGTCGCTCGCGGCGGGATATTCAATGGCGCATAAACATTTGTTGGGAAGATCGGCGCTATTCATTTATTTGATCATCCCGATGTACTTCAGCGGCGGCTTGATTCCGACTTATCTGCTTGTCAACAAGTTGGGGCTGACGAACACGTACGCCGCGCTTGTGCTCCCGCAGATCGTCAGTACGTTTTATATCATCGTCTTCCGCAACCAGATCAACCAGTTGCCCAAGGAGTTGCTCGAATCGGCGGAGATCGACGGGGCGGGCGAAACGCGCATTTTGTTCAACATCATCCTGCCGCTTGTGCTACCGATGACGATGGCGTTTGTCGTGTTTAGCGCCGTCGCTTATTGGAACGAATGGTTCAACGCGCTGATCTACATCCGCGACCGCGAGATGTGGACGCTTCAACTGCAGCTGAGAGACATACTGATCAACACGTCCCAATTCATCGACCAACAGACGCAGAACGCCCTGATCGGGGGAGCTCCGATCGTCCATCCGGAAAATATGAAGATGGCCGCGTTGATGCTGACCGTACTGCCGATCATAGCCGTATACCCGTTCGTGCAAAAATATTTCATCCACGGCCAGCTTGTCGGGGCGGTGAAAGGATGAGCGGTATGCATACACACCTGGACCGGGAGCGGTTCGGCGTCCCGGAGCGTTGGGGCGGTCCGGTGCGCGTACCGCTTGCCCAGTCCGCCGTCTATACGCGGAACGGCCGGGGGGAGAACATTCAATATGTAGTGATTACGGGAGCGCCGGCCGTCCTGTATGCTTTAAATGCGGACACGGGAGCTTTGCGGCACGCCGTTCCCGTCCCGGGGACAAACGTCATCTGGGCGATGGCCGCCGCATCCGACGGCAACCTGTATATCGGTGGGGATTCGGACGGCATGCTGCACCGGTACGATCCGGATCGGCGGAAGCTGGAGGCGGTCGGAGCCAATCCGTGCGGCAACGTCGTCTGGGATTTGACGGAAGGAAAGGGTGGCAAGCTGTACGGAGCCACCTATCCGGAAAGCAAAGTGTTCGAATACGATATGAACACCGGAGCGTTCCGCGATATGGGAACGATGATGGAAGGCATGCGGTACGCCAGAGGAATCGCGGCCGCAGGCAGCGCCCTGTATGCGGGAATCGGCCCCAAGCTGCATTTGATCCGGCTGGACAAGGCGACGGGGGAGAAAACCGAGATTCCGATTCCGAAGGCGGGCGGGAAGGGGTTCGTGCACGGCCTGTCCGTATACGGCGGCAAATTGTTTTTGTACGCGGAACGGACGCTGCATATCGTGGAGGAGCGTTCCGGAAAGCTGCTGCGGTCGATCCCGAACGCAGGCAAAATATCGCCCCCGTCGCCCCGGGGCCCGCGGTTATGCTACTACAAGCAGGAACGCTCGCTTTACGCGTATGACTTGGAGACGGACAACAGCTTTTTTGTCGCGGATTTTCCGGACAACTATTCCGGCTTGGAGGCGAGAGCGTTCGCGTGGCTGACGCCGGCCCGGGGAGAGCTGGCCGGCCGCTGCGTGCTGGCCGGGACGGGGGCGTTCACCGAATCGTTTTTGTACGATCCGGCGGAATCCCGGTTTGTCGAAGTCGCTCTTGAGGTCGAGCCGAATCCGGTGATCGTTAATGCGCTGCACGCTTTTGACGGCCGCGTGTATGCCGGCGGCTATCAACGGGGGCTGAACGTATATGAGCAGGAAACCGGCCGTTTGCTTTATCGCAATCCGGCCATGCATCAGCCGGAGGGCATCGGCGACCTGGGAGGCGCGGCTTATATCGGCGCGTATCCCGGGGCCGGAATGTACCGGTTCGTTCCCGTCCGGCCGTTCGATTATCGCCAGGACCCCGAAGGAAACCCGGGGTTGGCGGTCAAAATCGGAGACGGTCAGGACCGACCTTTCGCCATTACGAGCGGCGATGGGAAGCTGTTCGTGGGCACGTTCCCCGGCTACGGAACGCTTGGGGGTGCGCTTTCGATTGTGACGGAGGACACGGGGGCGGACGGTACCGCCGTTCAAATCCGTTGCCGAACGTACCGCAACCTGATCCGCAATCAGAGCGTTGTCGGACTGGCCTATCGCGACGGCAAGCTGTACGGGGGCACTTCCAGGGCGGGCGGACTGGGCATCGAGCCTGCGGAACCGGAAGCGAAGCTGTTCGTGTTCGATCTGGCCAAGGAAGAGATCGTGGCGGAAGTTACCCCGAGCATCCCCGGCGTGGACGCGCCGATCGAGATGATCGGCGATCTCTCGTTTGGGCCGGACGGATTGTTATGGGCCGCGGTGGACGGCACGATTATCGCGGTGAATCCGGACACCCTCGAAATCGTCAAAAGCAAGGTGGTGTACGAAACCAAATTCCGCAGCAGCAAGTTCCGGCCGTTTTACTTGAGATGGGGAAAAGACGGGCTGCTGTATACGACGCTGGGACGCCGGTTGACTGCGGTCGATCCGTCCACGCTACAAACGGTTCAACTCGTTGACGACGAGGTTCACGTCATGACGGTGGGGGATGACGGCACCGTATATTACGCCGTCGGGACCGAGCTGTACCGCCTTCGGCGGTTGCCGTAAACGCGCGCCGAGCGGCCGCGGAGAAACGCCGGGAATGGAAAAGGCTGTGCGTTTAAGCCGAATGGGCTTAAACACACAGCCTTTCTCTGTCGGGGCCGGATGCGTCCGATCTGCCGGCCCCTTGCAGCGCGGGAAAAATCAACTCGACGAGGAGGAAAACCGTTCCGCCCGGTGAAGAGGCTTCAGCTTCGATTCCAGCAATCCCATGAGCAGTCCGCTCGTGATTTCCGCCACTGTCCAGCCGGATTCGATCGCCCACGGGCCCCAGCCCGCGTCAGCGGGAGAGCCGAACACTTCGTTCCGCTCCACATCAAACGCGCGCGCCCAAGCGCCGTCGATCACGGGATTGTCGCTGACGATCTGGGCGCCGGCCATGAAACGGGCCGTATCCGTCCAACGCTCCTTAAACCAACTGTCGCCGGTGATGAAGTAGGCTTGCATCCACCCGATCGCAAGCCAGTTGTTGGAGTAGAGCAGGTCGGCCACCGGGTCCCCGTTCCGGCAGAGCAGCGAGCTTTCCCCGGCGCCGGCTTTGTGGCGCATCGCCGCGGCATATCCGTCGTCCCATTCGAGATAGGCGCCGCACGGATGGGCGAAGGCTTGCAGGTCGCGGGCCACCCGATACAACCATTGCAGATGCAGCTCGTCGCCGGTGACGGCATACAGCCAGCTAAGCGGCAGAATAAGCCGGCACAGCTCCTGGGTTTGGCTTTGCTCGCGTTTCGTGTTCGGATAAGCATTCATGATCGTGCTTAACCCCGCAAGAGCCGTCCGTCTGTATTCGTCGCGTCCTGTCAATCGGTAAGCGATGCACAGCGCCGCGTAATAATAGGCGTTGTAGTGGGCGCTCGGGAGGTTGCCCGGCGTCGACCGCAGCCGCTCCAATTCTTCGGCCGTCAGCTTGTTGTTGTCCGTGCGGAACGGACGGGTTCCGTCGGTCCCCGTCGTCCGGATGAGAAATTGGAGGACGTCCTCGCATTCGCGCAGCCGGTTATCCGTTCCTTCATAGAAGCAGCGGAACAGTTGGGGCAAAATCGCCCGCGCCGCGTCATCCTGGTAACAGACTCCCCACGCTTGATCGGTCCACCGCATCATGCCGTATAACGGGCCGGGCTCCCGGTTCACATAATGATCGAACACATAGGCGGCCAAATTTTCGGATATGCGTCTGCTTTCTTCGTCCCCGGCCAACACACCATGCAGCCAGAACGGAAACGCCAATTCGCCGATGCAATCGACGCGCAGATACCGGCTTACTCTTTGGCGGCCGGTATAATCTATTTCGGTTCCGAGTCCTTCCCGGGCGCCGTCCGCCCCGTCCCGGAGCAGGATGCCGGAACGTCTGATCCATAAGAGGGCGCGGTCTGCCGTCCTGCGGATATCCGCTTCTGTCACAGGTTCGTTCCCCCGCGTTTCCGACGCGACCCGGTAAGAGCGGGGGAACGGCTTCAGATCCGTCTCGGCGCCGTACAGCCAGTTCAAGATGAAGCCGATCAGCTTGCGGACCCGCTCGTGCGGGGCGTGGCGGGCGCGGACGAAGTTCGCCAACCGGAACGCGCAGACAAGCAAACGTCCTTCGGCTTCGAACCAAAGCGCCCGTTCTTGGGACGCCGCATCTTCGTGCAAATCCGCCGGAGCCATTCGATCGTGGGCATGGGCGACCGCATACGAGAGCAACGGCTTGACCGGGGCGCAAGTAAAGGCGTGGGGGCGAAGGCGTTCGCCGCACTGGTCGTCGATCAAAGCGCCCACGGGTTCGTCGGGCAGCCAGTCCGGCGAAACCACCGCAAGACGGGCATAACGGGTGGAGGCGGGCGATTCGAAATACACGTGGCCGATGCTTCCGGTGTACTCGGCGAATACGCGCTTTCCGGCGGCGCATTCCCGCTCGATCCGATTGCGGAGCGGCGGCGGAAGCAGCAGCGGCTCCGCGTCCGCGCCCCCGAGAATGGCGATCGAATCGACGGCGTTCCAGTCGATCGCCAACGCTTCGGAAGGCTTTGCGACAATCAGGCGGGGATCCAACGTTTTCATGCAGAACAGCAGGTCGCTGTCCGTTTCCGTAATAACGGCGACTCGTTTTCCTGTCAGCGGACTCATGCCGATGCTCCTTCTTGGGTATTCGTTTACAAGTAATAAAGTATCATCCTTCCATCCGTGAGCCCAGATCAAAAATGTGAGTAAAAAGCGGACTATTGTGACCTCAAACCGCACGTATAGTCAAAGCGATTGAAAAAATGTATACTACAGAAGTACCAGTGATACATAATGACGGAGAACGGGGAGAGCAGGCGATGGGTAAACCGTCCCGCAGTACATTTCAGGCCAAATTCACGCATATGCTTGATACGCTGCGACAGGAGATAAGCTCGGGCGTTTACGCGAAAGGGGATTTTCTTCCGCCGGAGTCGGCGCTGATCGAACGATTCCAATTAAGCAAAAATTCCGTGCGCAAGGGTCTCGATCAGTTGGTGAAGGAAGGGCTGATCGTCAAAATTCCCCGCGTCGGCACGCAAGTGGCGGGTCCGTCCGGCAAAGAAACCGTACACTTTTTCGTTTATTCTTCGCTGTACGAGGAAGTATTGTTAAACGAGCTGCTCGCGGAATTCCACGCGCAACACCCGGACATTCAAGTGGAGACGGTGGATTTTAGAGGAATGACCGCCAAAACGTTAACCGATCTTCTTCAACTGGGGATCGCGGACGTTTTGGCGGTGAATGTAATGGACTTTATGCTGCTTCGCGAGCAGGACACCCTGCCGCTTCTGGAAAAGCAGGAGGCCAAGGAAAGCACGTATCCGTTCTTGAACGAGCTGTTCGCGGATCGGGAGGGGCGGCTTTACGTTCAGCCGTTTATCTTTTCTCCGCTGATTGCCTGCTACAACAAAGCGCATCTGCACAGCAGGCGGCTGTTCGAGCCGGACGGCGGATGGAGCTGGGACGATTTGTGGGAGCTGACGCGAAAATTAAAGTCGCCGGACCGCTACGGCATATTTTTTACGGTCGCGTCCGCCAACCGGTGGCCGGTCTTTTTTATCCAGAACGACGCCCGGTTCGAACGCGGCAGCGGCGGCGGGCTGGAGCTCGGCGAGGACATGCTGGCCGTCCTTCGTTCGGTGCGCGACCGGATTTATGAAGACGGGGTTTTCCCGTTGGCGATGTCGTCGGGCGGACAAGAACCCGAGGAGTTGTTCAAGCAGCAAAAAATATCGCTTATGCTCACCACCTATTTCCGATTAAACCATCTGAAAGACGCGGAATTCGAGTTTGACGTGGCTCAGCTTCCGCGCTTTCGAAACAACGATACGCTGCTGTTCTGCACGGCGCTCGGGATCAACTCGCGGTCCAAGCGGAAACAAGCGGCGAGCCTGCTTGTCCGATATTTGACCTCGGAGGCGGCCCAGACCTCTATTCGCAAACGCACGTTCAGCTTGCCGGCCAACAAATGGGTCGGCGATACGGTGCGGACGGAGCTCGAACGCAAGCCGTCCCGTTTCGAGCTTTATCGGGAAATGGCGCCGAAGTATGCGACGTACGAACGATTGAACCTGAAGATCGAGGAGATGATCCTGTTCGGAAATGCGTTGAAGCAATACTTCGCCAAAATGGCGGACGAGCGGGGCTTGCTCGAATTGGTCAACGGTCAGCTTACGCGATAGCGCATGGATCGGAATGCCGTCATCCGCAAAAGGATGGCGGTTTTTTATGTTTATATATGAACTACATGAATACCAATTGACCGTATTTTCCGGATGGTGCTATAATTTAATTCAATATATATGATCTACATATAATCCAAAACAATTTTGCTGGGGGGTTACGGCCGTGGCAATGGAACAAGCTGCGATGGCTTCCGCATTTTCGATGAAAAAACCCGCGATTCCTTTTCGCAGACCGGCAAACTTGTTTTACGAAGAAGAGTGGACGCGGCTTATTCACGGAGTGGAAGCCGGGGACAGGGACGCTTTGGAGAAGACGATCCATTCTTTTTTTCGCAGAGCGACCGCGTCCAATGAGCCATGCAGCTATCCGGAGGAATTGTCTTACTTTTTCGTAAGCGTGTACGCTGTGCTTGTGCATCGGCTGGGCATCGGTCTGCGGACATTTCTGGGGCCGGAGGAATGGGAGCGGCTGCGCCGGCCGGAGCGGTTTTCGTCTGTGGAAGACATGAAGAGATGGTGGGTGGCGCGCTTCGACGAACTGTGCGGAACGTACGAAAGCTGCCGCCTCGACAGCAAATACAGGTTGGTTCTCGAAGTCGAGACGTATATGGAGAATCATCTGTCCGACAGCATCACCCGCGAGCGGGTGGCGCGGCATATCCATATCAATCCTTCGTATTTGAGCCGCGTGTTCAAGGAGGTGACGGGCGAGTCGTTCTCGGCTTTCGTCCTGCGCAAAAAGATGGAAAAAGCCAAATACATGCTGCAGGTGCAGAAAGCGCTCGTGTACGAAGTGGCGGATCAACTGGGGTATCGGGACCCGAGTTATTTCGCACGGGTGTTCAAGAAATATACGGGCAAATCTCCGTCGGAATATCAAATGTAAAGGGGCATGATTCGGTGGAGGGAGCCTGACGCGATCCACGATACATGGAGCCGCAGGAAGCCGGTCCGATGCCGCCGATCAGCTTTCCGAAGACGGGAACGGAGCATCGTCCTCCGCGAAGGGCGACGCTCCGTTGTTGTTTTTATTGCCCGCCGCGCAAGCCCGCGAGCCGCACCTGGTACTCGAACAGAAACTCGAACGCTTCGAGATGGCGTTTCGCTTCGAAGCTGTTGGCACCCCAGGCGTATATGCCGTGGTTCAGCAGCAGGACGCCGGGAACGCGCGGCTCGATGCGGCCCTCCACCAGCTCCGCGATACGCGGGATATCCGCATAGTTCGGCAGGATCGGCACCCGGATCTCCGCGTCTTCCTCCCAGATGTTGAAGGCTTTGATCAGCTCGACGCCTTTGATCGGCACGTGGCCGCGGTCCTTGTACAGCTCGGAGGCGAGGTTGTTGAATACCGTATGCACATGGAAAATCGCTCCCGCGCCCGTCAGACGGTAGATCTCGCAGTGGATCAGCGTCTCGGCGGACGGCTTCAGCGAGGTGGCCTCCACCGGCTTGCCGTGCCGGTCGACCAACAGGAAATCTTCCGGCGTGGAGACGGATTTGTCTTTGCCGCTTGCCGTAATGGCGAAGGTGAATGCGTCGGGGGCGAAATCGCCCACGCGGACGGACAGGTTGCCGCTCGTGCCCGGAAACCAGTTGCGCGAGGCGAACAGCGCCTTGACCTCGCTTAACTCTTTAAAAGCCCGCTGCTTGTCTTCCAATCGAATCGTCATCGGTTTCGTTCCTTTCCTTTATCCGTTCAAATAAGCTCCGGTCCGCGTCCGGGCGGTCAGGCGCGGCCGGTCTGTAAAGCCTCACGCAGCCCGTCCACGACTTCATGGAACGTCTCGTACGGCACGTAAGGCATGCCGATCTCCCGGCAGCGCTCGGCCAGATGGGAGCGGGCGAAGACGAGGTCGGCCAGCTTCGCGCCTTCGAAGTCGGTGACGCTGTCCCCGATCAGGATGCGCCGGTAGCGGTCGTTCGGGAAGCGGCGCATGATCGTCGTCTTGCACATGCCGCAGTCCGTCCGGCAATGCTCGTCGCACGGATGCGGCCAGGTGATCTCGATCGTCTCGCCCGCGAAGGAGCTGCCGTTGCAATAAATGCGCTCCTCCGGGATGCCGAACGGCGCAAGCAGCGGATATACGAAAAAGTCGATGCCGCCGCTTGTGACGTAAAACTCGATTCCGTTCTCCCGGCAATAATTCAGCAGCTCGGCGAATCCGGCGCGAATGCGCGCGTTGCCGATCGCGTAGCGGACGATCTCTTCGCGCCTGGCGGTCGGGAGCAGGGCGAACAGGCGCCCGACGCCGTCCCGGATGCTGACCCGCCGGCTCAAGATATCGTCCACGATACCGGACCAGCCCGGCGGATCGAAATGCTTCACGATCGCCACGATGTTGTCGTTCTCGGTGATCGTGCCGTCGAAATCGCAAAAGATAACCGGCTGCTTGTTCATGACTTCACTCCCCAGAGCTCGATGGCCGCTTTGAGCGCTTCATGTCCCGCCTCGGCCGCGGCTTCCTGCAGCGTCCGTCCCGCGAGGGCGGCGTCGATCGCCTGACGGAACGCTTGTCCGCCCGCCGCCGTGCCCATCGGATGCCCGTGTATGCCGCCGCCGGCGTTGACGACGACCTCGCCGCCGAAATCCCGCAGGATCAGCGGCACGAGCCCCGGATGGATGCCCGCCGACGGAACGGGGAACGAGCGGCGCAGGGACAGCGCCGCATCCGCGGCCGCGCCGTGCGCGTAGTCGGCTGCCGATTCCGTCAGCAGCGCCTCGCGGATCGCCATGTTCTCCTCGCGCGGCATCACGACCGAGCCGTACGGCGACGGGAACAAGACGAGATCCGCGCCCGCCAGGCGCATCAGCTTGCCGAGCAGCACGTTCGCCGCGATGCCGTAATGCGGCGACGGGTAATAGGCGCCGGCCAAGGCGGGGTGGGCCATCAGCGGTACGTTGATATCCGGGTCGGCGGCCAGCTCCGCGAGCGTGTCGAAGCCGTAGGCCAGCACGTTAAACAGCAGCGCGTTGGCTCCGGCCCCGATCGCTTCCAGCGCGCGCACCCGCAGCTTCGAGGTCGGGCCGGTAAGATTGGCCGCGTACAGCAGCTTCTGGCCGGTTTCCGCTTCGGCTTGTTTGGCGGCGGCCATGCAGGCTTCCACGCGTTTGCCGATCGGCGTCAGCGGGTTTTCGAATAAAATTTCGTCGTCCTTGATCAAGTCGACGCCGCCAAGCGCCTGCTTGTAGAACTGCTCCCGCAGGTTGTCCAGATCGTGGCCGATGACCGACTTGAAGATGCTCATCAACAGCGGGCGGTCGTGAACGCCCAGCAGACCGCGAACCCCGGCCGCGCCGAATTTCGGTCCGGGGAAACCCGCGAGGAACGACTCCGAGAAATGCAGGTCGATCAGCTTGATGCGGCCGTCCATGGACAGCTTGCCGAAGACGGTGACGAGCAGCGCGGGAATGTCCCGGCTGAAGTTGACGTCGGGGTAGGCGATGGAAATATCCGCGTACCGGTTCTCCGGCGGTTCGCCCGCCCCGGGCTCATGCACGTCAACGGAGACGACTTGCCCCAGATGTTTCCGCATGTGAGCTTTTTGGGCCTCCGGCAGCTCGGTCCAGCTCCCGACGGTCAAGCCGACGGCGATTCCGGCCGCTTTTTTATGAAAATCCGCTTTCTCGTCGTGCAGACGATAAGTCGCTACGCAATATCCTTGGGTCATTTGGAACCTCCGCTTTCCGTCCATTGCGATTTGCCGATCGATTCGATCCGCGCGTCGATCTCCGCGCCCATCTCCCGCGCGCGCTCGGCGCAGCGCAACATCGCCTGACGGACGGACGCCTGGAACTCGCGCCCGGCCAGCACCTCAATGGCCGCTTGCGTCGTGCCGTTCGGGGATGTGACTTTGCGCCGCAGCTCGGCGGGATCCTCACCGGTTTTCAGCACCATCGTGGCGGCGCCGAGCACTGTTTGCGCCGTCAGTTCGAGGGCTTGGCGGGGCGTCAGACCTTGCTCGACGCCGCCCGCGATCATCGCTTCCATCATGTAATAGATATAGGCCGGGCCGCTGCCCGACAAGGCGTTCACCGCGTCGATGGCCTCCTCGAGCACGACGGCGGTTTTGCCTGTCGCTTCGAACATCTCCAGCGTCAGCTTGCGCTGCGCCTCCGATACCTCCGGGGAGAACGCGATCCCCGTCGCGCCCAGCCCGATCGTGCTGGACGTGTTCGGCATCGTGCGGACGACCGGCCGGCGGCCGAGTGCGTTCTGCAGCGAGCCGATGGACAGGCCCGCGATCACGGAGACGATCAACTGGCCTTCGCGGAGCAGGGGTGCCAGCTTGAACAGCGCTTCGCCCGCGTCCTTCGGCTTCATCGCCAGCACGACGACGTCCGCTCCCGAGACGGCCTCGGCCTGGTGCCGGTCGATCGTGCCGGCGCGCACGCCGTATTGCTCGCCGAGCTTTTCGATTTTTTCGCCGCCTGAACGGTTTAGCACGTATAGCTGGGAGCCTTTGACGAGCCCGCCCGCGATCAATCCCCGGATCATCGCGACGGCCATGTTGCCGGCCCCGAGGAAGCAGATATCGGATTGCGCCAATGTTTTCGCCTTCATGTTCGTCACCCCCGGATTTGCCCGTTGCCGCGGACGATGAATTTGCTAGAGGTCAAGGCATTTAAGCCCATCGGTCCGCGCGCGTGCAGCTTCTGCGTGCTGATGCCGATCTCCGCGCCGTAGCCGAACTCGAATCCGTCGGTGAAGCGCGTCGATGCGTTGTGGTAGACGGCGGCCGCGTCGACTTCCCGGAGGAACCGCTCGGCCCGGTCCGCGTTCTCCGTGACGATGCATTCGGAGTGAAGCGTGCCGTACCGCCGGATATGGTCAAGCGCTTCGTCCAGGCCGTCCACGACGCGTACGGACAGGATATAGTCGTTGTATTCGGTCGACCAGTCTTCTTCGCTGGCGGCGTTCATCTCCGGCACAAGCGCGAGCGAGCGGGGGCAGCCGCGCAGCTCGACGCCCGCTTCCCGGAACAAAGCGGCGAGCGAGGCCAGATGGCGCTCCGCGAAAGGCGCGTCGACAAGCAGCGTCTCCATCGCGTTGCAGACGCTCGGGCGCTGCGCTTTGGCGTTGATCGCGATTTTTGCCGCCATGTCCGGATCGGCTTCCGCGTCGATATACGTATGGCAGACGCCTTCGCCGGTCTCGATGACCGGGACGGTCGCATTACGGACGACGTTCTGGATCAACGAGCGTCCGCCGCGCGGGATGATCACGTCCAGCAGGCCGTTCAGCTTCAGCATCTCGTCGACCGACGACCGGTCGGAGCTTTCGATCAACTGCAGCGCGTTCCGCGGCATCCCGGTGGCATCCATCGCCTGATGCAGCACCTCGACGATCCGCCGGTTCGAATCGAGCGCGGCCGATCCGCCGCGAAGCACGACGCTGTTGCCGGTCTTGAGGCACAGTCCGGCGGCGTCGACCGTCACGTTCGGACGCGCCTCGTAGACGATGCCGATGACGCCGAGCGGCACGCGGATTTTCTCGATGCGCAGGCCGTTCGGACGTACGGCGGTCTCCAGCGTCTCGCCGATCGGGTCGGGCAGGGAGGCGATCTGCCGCAAGCCTTCGGCGATGCCTTCGATCCGCTGCGGATTCAGCTTCAGCCGGTCCAGCAGCGACTCGGTCAGACCGCCGGCGCGGCCTCTTTCCAGATCGGATTCGTTGGCGGCGATGATGGAATCCTGTTCCGCCACCAGCGCGTCGGCCATCGCCAGCAAGGAGGCGTTTTTGGACGCCGTATCCATGGAGCCGATGGCGCGCACGGCTTCTTTGGCCAATGCGGCCTTGGTGCGTACTTCGCTCATAGCTATCTTCTCCTCACCTATGAAAATAGAATAGCGTCGTGTAAGCGTTATTCGCCGCGGGCGGAGGCTTTCGTCGCGGCTTCTGCCGGCGCGTCGGCCAGCGTCATCCATTCGTCGCGGTGAATCACTTCGATCCGGGCCACCTCGAACCGGTTCCGGACGTCATCCGTGCCGAGGCCGGCGGCGGCGACCAATTGCCAAGCCGCGTAGTTGGTCACGCCGCGGCCGATCACGCGGCCTTCCGCGTCCACCACCTCGACGACGTCTCCGGGATGAAACTCGCCTTCGGCGCTGACGACGCCGGCGGGCAGCAGGCTTTTGCCTCCGGCGGTCAACGCGCGGACGGCGCCGTCGTCCACCGTGATGCGGCCTTTCGGGACCGAGTGGTAGCCGATCCACTGCTTTTTGACCGGCAGCGTATGGGCTTCGGTGTCGAAATACGTACCTTTGCCGCTGCCGTTCACCGCCGCGAGCAGATCGCCCGGTTCCTCGACGCGGCCGACGAACACCTGCACGCCTCCGCGCATGCCGATGCGGGCCGCCTCGATTTTGGAGCGCATGCCGCCCGTGCCGACCGCACTGCCGGCGCCGCCCGCGATCTGCAGCAGCTCGCCGGTAATCGCGCCGACGCGCGGAATTTTGCGCGCGTCCGGATTGCGCCGGGGATCGTCGGTGTACAAGCCGTCCGTATCGGTGATGATGATCAGCCGGTCCGCCTTGACGAGATTGGCGACCAGCGCCGACAGCGTATCGTTGTCGCCGAACTTGAGCTCGTCGACGGAGACGGTGTCGTTCTCGTTGATGATCGGCAGCACGCCGTGGGCGAGCAGCTCTTCGATCGCCATCTGCGCGTTGCCCATCCGCTTGCGGCTGGTGAAGTCGTAACGGGTGAGCAATATTTGCGCGCCCACTTTGGAGTAGCCGGCCAGCGCTTCGTTGTAGCATTGCATGAGCAGGCCTTGCCCGACGGCAGCCGCAGCCTGCTTCTGCGCGAGCGCCTTCGGCCTGGAGGCGTAGCCGATCGCGCGGAATCCCGCCGCGACGGCGCCGGAAGTGACAAGCAGCACTTGGGCTCCCGTATCCATCAGGCGCGCGAGCTCGCCCGCGTAAAACGAGATGCGGTCCCGGTTCAGGCCGCCCTCGGAGGAGGTGAGGGAGCTGCTGCCGATTTTCACGACCAGACGTTGCATGGGAAAACCATCCTTTCCTCGTAAAACCCAACAAAAAAAGCCTCCGTCCGAACAAAGGACGAAAGCTGCGCTTCCGCGGTACCACCTTCATTGACAGCGCAGGCCGGAGGTCGTCTCCAGGCGCGGCCATCCCGCTTTATTCCCTGATAACAGCAGGGGCTGTCCGGCTCGTCGCCGGCCGTTCGGGGGCGGGTTCGGCAGGGGATCGGCGGCAAATTCTCTCAGCCAACGGAATCTGCTCTCTGAGACGCGTCCGGTCTGCTTACTGTTCCCTTCAACACGTTTGCTCGTTTATTAGATAAGCATATCACGGAGTCTTGCCGTTGTAAAGGAAGGAAGAGGCCGTCAGGCCAAGCGCCGCAGGAGATTCCGGCTGTCCGGCGCGTACGTCCCGTCGCGTCCCGCGCCCCAGCCTCGGGAGCCCGCACGCGCCGCCCCAGTCGCCCCGGTCGTCCGGCTGGAGATGCGGATCGGCCAATCATGGGAGCGGCTGCGCTGGCGGGCCCGGTCGATCCGGA
This sequence comes from Paenibacillus thermoaerophilus, assembly GCF_005938195.1. GTDB lineage: Bacteria > Bacillota > Bacilli > Paenibacillales > Reconciliibacillaceae > Paenibacillus_W > Paenibacillus_W thermoaerophilus. The sequence continues at coordinate 20,706 of NZ_VCQZ01000002.1, read as the reverse complement.
AGCGACCGGGCCGCGCGAGCGGCGTTTCGATCGCGGACATCGCCGGCTGCTTCCGTCTGTTCTCAGACCGTTCGCACGAGGCAGCCCGAATGGCGTTTCGATCGCGAACAGCGTCGGCTGTTCTCCTCTGCCCTCAGCCCGTCCCCGTTAAGAATATTTTTTATCATTAACAGCCGGAACTTCGCGTCCGTGATGCGTTTTAGCGATACGAAATATCGTTAACCTGCCAATTTCCCGGCTCGTCCGGCCAATTTTTCGGTATTTGCGATATTTTATATCGTTATCCGACTTTGACCAAGGCGGGCGGCGGCCTTTAACGATATTTTATATCGTAAGCCGATGGGGCGGGGAGAGAGAGCGAGCCGGTCTATCGAATCCCGCTACCGCAAGGGGGAGCGAGTCATGCCCAGTCGAATCCGCCATCATGCGAAGGCTCCGGAACCGCCGGACCGGGATCGTCCCGGCCCCGTCGGGTTGCCATTCTACTCGGCCGGAACCTCGCTCATAAGCGCGAGCGTGTTGTCTTCCGAATCGTTGAAAAACGTCATCCACGTCGCGACGCCGTTCAGTTCCGCGATCTTGTGCGGCTTGCCCGCAAAGGCGACGCCCCGCGCGGACAGCCGCTCCTGCGCTTCGTGAATGTCGTCGACGGTGAGATACAGCACCGACCCGGGGTGGTCGAACTGCGGCGACTCCGGCGCCGACAAGATCAGCCGCACGCCTCCGCAGGCAACTAACGCCAGCTTGCTCTCCTGATACAGCAGGGGGAGTCCCAGCATGTCCCGGTAAAAAGCCGCAGCCCGCGCGACGTCGCGGACGCGGACCGACACCTGCCCCAGACCGCGTACGAGCGGCGAAACCGTTTCGTTCATCGTCCGATCGCTCCTTCATCCATAAAAGGTGTACCCGTCTCCGATTGTACCGGTCCGCCGCACGCCTCCGCTTGTCCATTCTCACAAAACCGGCGGTAAGCCGTCGGAGAGCAGCCGACCCGCTGATTGAACCGCTTGTTGAAGGAGGAAACCTCCTCAAATCCGAGTGACAGAGCGATGTCCGTCACCGTGCGGTCCGTGTGGCGCAACCAGCGTTTGGCCTGGTCGATCCGCCTGTCGACCAGATGCCGGTACGGCGTGGTGCCGTACATCGCCCGGTACGCCGTCAGCAAATGGTTGACGGACAGGCAGGCGAGGCGGGCCAGTCCTTCCAGCGTCACCTGGCGGTCGTAACAGGCTTCGACGTATTCGTAAGCGACGGCGGCGCGCTTCATCAGCTCCTCTCGCGTGGAGGCGCGAAGGGCGGGAATTCTCGCCGCCTCCCGGCGTACTTTTGCCTGATCGGTCAGCAGGATGCGCATCAATTCGTGAAAATGCGCTTCCGCCCGCATGCCGTCCGCTTCGCCGTCCAAGTCCAGGCGGCGGATCGCGCCGAGGGCGGAAGCGAGCTCCGGGCTCGGGACATACGTCCGCTGCACGAACTCCACGCTCGCCGTCTGCCCCGCGCCGGGGTCCTCCAGCAGCCGGTCGGGGCGCGTCGAGAGCTCCTTCAGCACCCGCTCGGCGAACCCTCGCTTGAAAAACACGCAGAACGAACTGACCGGCTCGTCGGCGTCGATGGAGACGGAGTACGTCTCATGTTCGTTCAGCAGCAGGTACCGTCCGCCTTCCACGCCGTAATAACCGCGTCCGGCGCGGTAAAAGGCTCTTCCTCCGCTGAAGGTTTTGATCGACAGCGGGCCGACGCCTTCCCATTCGTGGAAACGGCTGCGGGCCTTCAGAATGAAGTTCCGTTCGAACAAAGGATACCGGGAAGCGGGAGGACGGAGGCCGCGAGACATGCCGCTTTACCCGAACAGATTCAGCTTGCCGATTCTCGCGACCGCTTCGCGCAGCCGATCCTCGTCGCTGAGCAGGCCGAGGCGCACGTAGCCCTCGCCGTTCTCGCCGAAGCCGATGCCCGGAGCGACGACGACGTCGGCGCGGTTCAGCAAGAGATCGGCGAATTCCGCCGAACGGTAGCCTTTGGGAACGGGCAGCCAGGCGAAAAACGATCCGCGCGACGGCTCGGCCTGCCAGCCGATCTCGTTCAGCGCGCCGAACAGCGCATCGCGGCGCGAGCGGTAGCGGGCGACCAGCTCCCCGACATCGTCCTGCGGCCCGAGCAGCGCTTCCGCAGCCGCTTCCTGGATGCCGCCGAACAGGCTGCAGTAATAATGATCCTGGATCAGGTTGATCATTTCGATCAATTCGGCATTGCCGAGCGCGAAGCCGACGCGCCAGCCGGCCATGTTGTACGTTTTGGACAGCGTATAGAACTCGATGCCCACTTCCTTCGCGCCCGGCGTCTGCAGGAAGCTGATCGGCTTGCCCTCGAAGCCGATCGCGCCGTAGGCGAAGTCGCTGGCGACGGCGATGCCATGTTTCGCCGCGAACGCAACCGTGTCCTCGTAGAAGGACGCGGACGCGACGGCCGCCGTCGGGTTGTTCGGGTAATTGACGAACATCAGCTTGGCGCGGTTGACCGCTTCCGCCGGGATCGAGCCGTAGTCGGGCAGGAAACCTCCCGAAGCCGTCAGCGGCATCATCACCATCTCGGCGCCGGAGAGGGCGATGCCCGACCAGTAATCCGGATAACCCGGATCGGGCACGAGGCAGACGTCGTCCGGATTCAGCAGGCATTGGGCGATCTCCACGATGCCGGTTTTGCCGCCGAACAGGATGGCGACCTCGCGCTCGGGGTCCAGCTTGACGCCGTAATCGAGCTCGTAGCGCTTGGCGACCGCTTCCTTCAGGAACGGAAAGCCGCTGAAGGGCGGATATTTATGATACTTCGGCTCGCCTGCCGCCTCCCGCAGCTTCTTCACGATCCGTTCCGGCGTCGGCCGGTCGGGATTGCCCTGGCCCAGATTGATGACGTCCCGGCCTTCCGCGATCGCTTGGTTCGCTTTGCGGACGAGCTGGGAGAAAAATTGCGTCGGCAGCCGCTTGAGACGGTCCGCCGGTTGAAACGTTCGGGTCTTCACTCGCGTTCACTCCATCGTATATAGAAGTCGGATTGATTCCGTTCGTCGGGTCACGATTAATGTAGCACGAACGCGGGATCTCATCAATGACCGTTTAGCGGCCTGCGCCGCGTGCGGAAGAGCGGAAGGCGGAAATTCCCCGCGGAATAAACAGAATTCGGCTCTGCAGGAACGCAAGCGACCGGAGACATAGGCCCGATCGTTGCGGAACCGTCCGATTTTGACGGCGACATCATGTGGCCAACCCGGCCGGAAAAAGCGCCGGACGCCGCGTTACCGCGCTTCCGCCCGAAACAGCAAAACTTCATAGGTGGCGGGAATGCCGGCTTCACTTGCATAACGCGTCTCGTATTCGGCGAACATGCGGGCGAACAGCTTCCGGCTGCTTAAACCGCCCGAGGCGGTCGCTTCCGTGGCGCTTGCGCCGACGGCCTTGACGGAGCGGAGAAAGGCGGCGACGGAAGAATGCCGCTCCGTATAAAGCCGCCGCTCGTGCCGAATGCTTGCGAAGCCGGCTTCCGCCAGCAGCCGGCGCCACTGCTCCGCGCTGCGGAACGACAGGCCGTGCCGCTGGGGGGGCAGACCGAACGACTCGTAGGCGGCCGCGAACGAGGCGTGCAGCTCGGCGAACGTCTGCGGACCAAACGTCGCAAAAGCAAGCTGTCCGCCTGCCGCGAGCAGCCGGCGCAGCTCGCGAATCGTCCGGCCGGGGTCCGCGAGCCATTGAAAACAGGCGCTGGACGCGATCAGGTCGAAGGAGGACGCGGCCGCTCCGGGCGCCCACGTCTCGACATCGGCAAGCAGGAAGCGAACGCGCTCCGCCGAACGCGCGGAACCGGCAGCCGATATGCGCCGCCGCGCCGTCTCAAGCATCGCGGGGGCGAGATCGAGGGCTGTCAGTGCGGCATCCGGGAGGAGGCTCAGCAGCCGTGCGGTCAAAAAACCCGTGCCGCAGCCGATTTCCAGCACGCGTGCGGGAGAGGGCGAAGCGCCGTCCGGCCGGGAGCCGGGCGGCTTGCGCGACGATTTCGCGACGAGTGACGCCAGCCGTTCGGCCATCATGCGCTGGACGTTGGCATGGTCGTCGTACGCGCTAGAGGCGCTTCGGTCGAATTGTTTCCGGATGAACTCGCGTCTCGGATTCAAGCTTCCAACTCCTTATTCCAACTCCTTATCGCTTCGGCGATTTCCTTCTCGCGGCGCAGGAACGGAACATGGCCGCAGGCTTCGGCTGCGATCAGGCTCGCGCGCGGCATAAGCCGCGCCAATTCCAGCGCCGCTCCGTAAGGACAGATCGTGTCGCGGGTGCCGTGAATCAGCAGCGCCGGGCAGCCGATCGAGGGCAGGAGCGGACGGCAATCCTCGGTTCGCAGCAACTGCAGGCCGGCCGCAAGCGCATCCGCCGTCCAGACTCCCGTCGGTGCAGCCGCCAACAGCGCCGACTCGCAACCGGCTTCCCGCTCCTCGTCGGTGAACAGTCCGCGGCGGAAGTCCTCCAGCACCCGCTCGCGGTCTTTGCCCAATCGGGCGAGCATCTTCCGCAGGTACGGGTCGGGCCAGCCGAGGCCGGATTGCTCCTTCGGACGGACGAAGCAGGCCGTCGCGGCCATAAGCACGAGCCCGTCGGCCAATCCCTCGGCCGCCAGCCGAAGCGCCAGCAGCGCGCCGAGCGACCAGCCGGCGATCAGAAGCGGCGCTTCGCCGTCCTTGTCCGAGCGCAGCGCCCGGGCGGCGGCCCGGGCCGTGCCGACGATCGCCTCCGGCGAATCCGCCGCGCTGTAGTCGGCGCCGGCATGGCGGTACATCGGCAGCGCCGCGCGCAGCGGATCGAAGACCGCGTCCGGCATGCTCCAGCCGGTCAGCCACAGCACCGTCGTGCGCCGATGGATGCCTTCGCTCATCCGGTCAGCACCCCCAGCCGCCGGCCGATGTCCCGGATACGGGCCGCCGCATCGGCCAGCTCCTCTCCGGTGTGAGCCGCCGAGAGCGAGAAGCGCAGGCGCGCCGTGCCGTCCGGCACGGTTGGCGGCCGGATAGCCACGGCCGCGATGCCTTCGGCTTCCAGCGCCTCGCTGAAGCGCAGCGCCGCGGCGTTGTCGCCGACGATGACCGGCACGATCGGCGAGTCCCCTTCGCCGACGGCGAAGCCGGCCTCTCGCAGGTCGGCGCGGAAGCGCGCCGACGATTCGGCGAGCCGCTTGCGCATGTGCGCGCCTTCCGTCTGCACGAGCATCAGCGACCGCAGCAGGCCGGCCGCCAACGCCGGCGGCAGCGCGGTCGAATAGATGAACGGCCGCGCCTTGTTGGTCAGCCAGCGAATCAGCGTCGGGCTGCCGGAGACGTAGGCGCCGTATAAGCCAAACGCCTTGCTGAAGGTTCCGATGTGCACATCGACGTCGGCCTGTACGCCGAGCGCGTGGCACAAGCCTTCGCCGCGCGGGCCGAACACGCCGCCGCTATGCGCTTCGTCGACCATCAGCATCGCGCCGTATTCGCGCTTCAGTTGCACCAGCTCGCGCAGCGGCGCGGCGTCGCCGTCCATCGAGAACACCGCGTCGGTGACGATCAGCTTGCGCCGCGCCTGCTTGTGCTTGTCCAACAGCCGCCGCAGATGCGCCATGTCGTTATGGCGGTAGCGGGCGTGCTCGGCCCGGCTCAGCGCGATGCCGTCGACGATGCTGGCGTGGTTCAGCCTGTCGCTGAAGACGACGTCGCCGCGCCCGACCAGCGCGCTGATGACGCCGCAGTTGGCCATGTAGCCGTTCGCAAACACAAGCGCCGCGCCGCTCCGTTGCCAGGCGGCGAGCGCTTCCTCCAGCTCGCGGTACGGCGTCCGGCTCCCGGTGACCAGGCGCGAGGCGCCCGAGCCCGCGCCGCAGCCCGCCGCAAGCGCCTCCCGTATCGCTTCGGCGATCGCGGGATGCTGCGACAAGCCCAGGTAATCGTTCGAAGACAGATTCAGCAGGATGCGCCCTCCGCGCCGCACATAACCGGGGCGGCCGGGGACAGCGTCGGTGTCGCGGAGCGTCCGCTCCCGCGCTTCGCTTGCGAGGGCGCGAAGTTCTTCTTCCATCCATATCATCTCAGGCATCGCCGCCTCCGTCGCGGGCGCGCGTCCCGCATGTTCCGGCGGCGTGCCGGGAAACCGCTGCGATCATCGCCGCTTCACTCCCCCTGATTCATGTGGCCGATGCGCACATGCGTTTTATGTAAAAGCAAGCGTTTTTAAAAGGTACGGAATATCCAACGCCTCGCGGGCGATGCCCGCAAGCTGCGCGGGCTTCGGCTCGCCGCGGAGGGGCGGGAATCTTCCCACGATCCGGAGTCCGCCGTAGCGGGCGATCATCCCGGCGTTGGACGCTGCGCTCGGGTCCGGGTCCGGGCGATCCCCAAGCCCGCCGCCTTGCGCCGCATGATCGTCCGGTCCGGCGCCTTCCGCCGGAGAGCAGCCGGGCGCGCCGTCGTTAAGCACGACGCCCGCGACCGGAACGCCGCGCTGACGGAGCATCTCGGCGGTGAGCAGCGTATGATTGATCGTGCCGAGCCCGGAGCGGGCGACGATCAGCGCCGGCGTGCCGAGCTCCGCGATCCAGTCCGCCACGAGCGCGTCCTCCGTCAGCGGTACGGCGACGCCACCCGCGCCTTCGATCAGCAGCGCCTCGTAGCGGGCCATCAGCGGCTCGCCGGCCGCGCGAAGCGCTTGCGTCGTCAACCGCACGCCTTCGGCCGACGCGGCGAGCACAGGCGTCAGCGGCGCGCCGAACGTATACGGCGCGACGGCCTCGGGCCGCTCGTCGATGCCGCTGCCGCGCAGCAACCGCTCCGCGTCAGTGCGTCCGCTGCCGAGCGGCTCGCCGGATTGCACCGGCTTCCAGACGCCGACGCCGGCGCCGGCCTCCCGCAGCGCCGCCGCGATGGCGGCGGTGATAACCGTTTTGCCGACGCCCGTGTCGGTGCCGGTAACGAACAGGCCGCGAACGCCGCTCATCCGTCCCACCCGCCTTCGGTCACATCGCGGATCGCCTGGGCGAGAATGTCCGTCATCTCATCCAGCTCCGTCTCCGTGCTCGCCAGCGGCGGGATGAAGACACAGACGTTGCCGAGCGGCCGCGTCAGCATGCCCAGCTCCCGCGCGCGTTGCGAGGCGCGTACGCCGATGCGCTCCGCCCAGTCGTAAGGCTCTTTCGTCGCCTTGTTCCGGACCAGCTCGATGCCGACGATCAGCCCCTTCTGGCGGATATCGCCGACATGCGGCCAATCGGCCAGCGGGGCCAGCTTGCGCGCTACCAGCGCGGCCTTCGCCTCGACGCTTTCGACGAGGCGGCGTTCCTCCATCAGCTTCAGGCTGGCGAGCGCGACGGCGCAGCCGAGCGGGTTGCCGGTATAGGAGTGGCCGTGGAAAAACGTCTTCCGCTCCTCGTAATCGGCGTAGAACGCATCGTAAATCTCGTCGGTGGCGAGTGTGGCGGCCACGGGCAGATACCCGCCGGTCAGCCCTTTGCCGACGACCATCAGGTCGGGCGACACGTCCTCGTGATTGCAGGCGAACATCCGTCCCGTACGGCCGAACCCGGTCGCCACCTCGTCGGCGATCAGCAGGACGTCGTACTGGCGGCACAGCGCGGCGATCTCGCGCAGGCAGCCTTCCGGCATCACGACGATGCCGCTGGCGCCCTGCACGATCGGCTCCACGATCAGCGCGGCGATCTCGCCGGCCTTCGCCTCGAGCAGCTTGCGCAGCTCGGAGAGCGTCGTCTCCACCGCCCCTTCCGCGCCGCCCGGGTGGCGGTACGGGAAGGGGTAGGGAACCGTATGCGACGGGAACAGCAGCGGCCGGAACACCTCGTGATAGAGCGGAATCGCGCCGACGCTGACTGCGCCGATCGTATCGCCGTGATACGCTTCGTTCATCGTAATAAACGAGCGCTTCCCGATTTGTCCCCGGTTGTGCCAATACTGAAAAGCCATCTTCAGCGCGATCTCGACGCCGGTCGCGCCCGAGTCGGAGTAAAACACCTTGTTCAGCCCTTCGGGGGCGATAGCGGCAAGCTTGGCGGCAAGCTCGACGGCCGGCACGTTCGCCATGCCGAGCAGCGTCGAGTGGGCGACGCGGCCGAGCTGGGCGACGATCGCTTCGTTGAGCTCCGGCACGTTATGGCCGTGCACATTGAGCCACACCGACGAGAAGCCGTCATAGTAGCCGCGTCCCTGCACGTCGTACAGCTTGACGCCTTCGCCTCTCTCGATAATAAGCGGATCGGAGTTGTTGTAGTCTTTCATCTGGGTAAAAGGATGCCATAAAAAGGCTTTGTCCATGGCGGCGAGCTGCTGATACGTCGTAGCCAACCCTGTTCACTCCCCGTTTTTAACCGTTCGATTGTCAACTTTTCATGAATCATTAAGGTTGACAATTCAACGATCATTCTAGCAGAGGCAATCATAACCTGTAAAGGAAACGGGAGCGGGGATCGGAAGGGCGGGGGGACGAAACCGCTTGGCAACCGGCCGACAAACGATTTATAATGATTGAATTCCATTATCGCGAAAAAAGGTGAGAAACATGTCGCAATCGGCTTGGAATATCGCGCTGCTGCAAATGGACGTGAAGATCGGCGAACCGGAACGCAACGTCGAAACGGTTCGGCGCATGGCGCGCGAGGCGATGGAGGGATCGGAGCGGCCCGACGTGCTGGTTATTCCGGAGATGTGGAATACGGGGTACGCGCTTGACCGCATTCACGAGCTGGCCGACCCGGAAGGGCGGACGCTGAGGGAGCTGCTGTCGGGACTGGCCAAAACGTACGGCGTCCATATCGTCGGCGGCTCGATCGCGGAGAAGCGGACGGGCGGCGTGTACAATACGATCTATGCGTTCGACCGCGAGGGCAGGGAGGTGGCCGATTACTCCAAAATCCATTTGTTCCGGCTGATGGATGAGGAGAAATACCTGCAGAGCGGAGACAAGCCGGGAACGCTGGAGCTCGACGGCGTGCCGGCGGCCATGATGATCTGCTACGACATCCGCTTTCCGGAGCTGGCCCGCAAGCTGGCGCTGGGCGGCGCGCGCGTGCTGTTCCTGCCGGCCGAATGGCCGCATCCGCGATTGCACCATTGGCGCACGCTGCAGATGGCGAGAGCGATCGAGAATCAAATGTACGTCGTCTCCTGCAACCGCGTCGGCGTCAGCGGCGGCACGGCGTTTTTCGGCCATTCGATGATCGTCGACCCGTGGGGCGAGATCGTCGCCGAGGGCGGGGAGCAGGAATGCATCGTCCGCGGCCGGATCGACCTCGGCCTGGTCGAGGACGTGCGCGGACGCATCCCGGTGTTCGAAGACCGGCGGCCGTCGCTGTATTAAGCTCTCGCGCCGGGACTGAGCACGTCCCGCACCGTGGCGATAAACGCCCGGGCGGCCTTGGACAAGTACCGGCCGTGCTTGTACGCCACGACAATCTGCCGCGAAGGCTTGCCTGCGAGCGGCAGAATCGTCGGGGCGAAGCGGCTCCATTCGGCGCGCGCGATCATGGACGGAACGAAAGCGATGCCCATGCCGGTCGCGACAAGCGACTGGACCGTCTCGATGTTGCTGGACTCGAACACGATCCGGGGCTCGAATCCGGCTTTGCGGCACAGCTCCAGCGAGATGTGGCGGAAGCCCTGGCCTTTCTTCAGCACGATAAACGGCTCGTGCTCCAGTTCCTCCACCGCGATCTCGCGGCCGGTGGAGACTTCGGCGGCCAGACGGTGGCCGGGCGGAACGGCGAGCACGATGTTTTCCTCGAAGACGGGTTCGAAGTCCAGCGTGGCGTCCAGCAGAGGAAGCGTCAACAGCGAGATCTCCGTCTGGCCCGCAAGCGTCAATTGCTCCAGCCGGGCGGTCGATTCCTCCACAAGCGTGACGTCGATCTCGGGATACCGGGAACGGTAGGCCGGCAGGACCAGAGGCAATATATGCGCGCCCGTGATGGGAAGGCTGCCGACGGTCAGCCGGCCTTTGCGCATTTGGGCGATGTCGTCCATTTCCTTGTGAAGCTGGTCGACGAGATCGAGAATTTTTTGCGCTTTTTCCACGAACACCGCGCCCGCGTGGGTCAGCTCCACCGAGTTGGTGCTCCGCTGGAACAGCAGCACGCCGATTTCCTTCTCCAGCTTGGACAACTGCTGGCTGAGCGACGGCTGGGCGATATGAAGCTTTTCGGCGGCCCGGGAGAAGTTTTTCTCCTGGGCGATCTGAACGGTGTACAGCAATTGTCGAAGTTCCAACACGCATCTCTCCTCGGGAAGCGGAATTTTGGACGAACGCTTCGAAGTAGTTCAAGGGCGGCGGCGGGCGGCCCTCTTATAGTCTGTACCTATCGTGTTTATAGATATTATATCTTGGATCAATGAAGATGAACATGGTAGGATGAGGGTAAAGACAGAGACGCACTTATTCATCTCATGGGGTGAGAACGATGGCTAAGCCAAGAACGATTATCGAGAAGATTTGGGACAATCACGTCATCCATTCGGAAGAAGGCAAACCGAGCATCATTTATATCGACCTGCACCTCGTGCACGAGGTGACGAGCCCTCAGGCGTTCGAGGGCTTGCGTATGGCCGGCCGCAAAGTTCGCCGTCCGGATCTGACGTTCGCGACGATGGACCATAACGTGCCGACGAAAGACCGCTTCAACATCACGGACCCGATCTCCAAGCAGCAGATCGACACGCTGGCCAAAAACTGCGCCGACTTCGGCATCACGCTGTTCGACCTGAACCACATCGACCAGGGCGTCGTGCACGTCATGGGACCGGAAGTCGGCCTGACGCATCCGGGCAAAACGATCGTGTGCGGCGACAGCCACACCTCGACGCACGGCGCGTTCGGCGCGCTGGCGTTCGGCATCGGCACGAGCGAAGTCGAACACGTCCTGGCTACGCAATGTCTGCAGCAAGCGAAACCGAAGACGATGGAAGTGCGCATCAAAGGCAAGCTGAATCCGGGCGTCACGGCGAAAGACCTGATCCTCGGCGTCATCGCCAAATACGGCACCGACTTCGCGACGGGTTACGTCATCGAATACACGGGCGAAGCGATCCGCAACCTGTCGATGGAAGAACGCATGACCGTCTGCAACATGTCCATCGAAGCGGGCGCGCGCGCCGGCCTGATCGCGCCGGATGAGAAAACGTTCGAATATTTGCGCGGACGCGACTACGTGCCGAAAGGCGCGGAATTCGACAAGGCCGTCGAAGAGTGGAAGCAGCTCGTGACCGACGAAGGCGCGACGTACGACCGCGTCGTCGAATTCGACGCGGACACCCTGATTCCGCAAGTCACCTGGGGAACGAGCCCGGGCATGGGCACGGACATTACGTCCTGCGTGCCGGACCCGAACGACTTCCCGACGGAAAACGAGCGCAAAGCCGCCCAGAAAGCGCTGGAATACATGGGCCTGAAGCCGGGCACGCCGATGACGGAAATTCCGATCGACTACGTGTTCATCGGCTCCTGCACGAACGGGCGGATCGAAGACCTGCGCGCCGCCGCCGCCGTCGCCCAAGGCTACAAGGTCGCGCCGAACGTCACGGCGATCGTCGTGCCGGGCTCCGGACGCGTCAAAGCGCAAGCGGAGAAAGAAGGACTGGACAAAATTTTCATCGAAGCCGGATTCGAATGGCGCGACGCGGGCTGCTCGATGTGCCTCGCGATGAACCCGGACGTGCTGAAACCCGGACAACGCTGCGCCTCGACGTCCAACCGGAACTTCGAAGGCCGTCAGGGCCGCGACGGACGCACGCACCTCGTCTCTCCGGCGATGGCCGCCGCCGCCGCCATCAAGGGGCATTTCACCGACGTGCGCTTCTGGGATTTCAAAGTCAAGCAGGAAGCTTAACAGACTGCGTGAGAAGGAGATAGAGACATGGAGCCTTTTAAAACCCACACCGGCTTGGTCGCACCGGTCGACCGCGTAAACGTCGATACCGACGCCATCATTCCCAAGCAATTTCTGAAACGGATCGAGCGCTCGGGCTTCGGCCAGTTCCTGTTCTACGAATGGCGATTCAATTCCAAAGGCGAAGTCATTCCCGAGTTCAGCCTGAACCAGCCGCGCTATCAAGGCGCGTCCGTGCTGATCTCGCGCGCCAACTTCGGCTGCGGCTCCTCCCGCGAGCATGCGCCGTGGGCGATTCAGGACTACGGCTTCCGCGTCATCATCGCGCCGTCCTTCGCGGATATTTTCTACAACAACTGCTTCAAGAACGGCATCCTGCCGATCAAGCTGAGCGAAGAGCAGGTCGAAGAGCTGTTCCAGCGCACGGCCGCCAACGAAGGCTATAAGCTGACGGTCGATCTGGAAAACAAAACGATCACCGACGACCTCGGCCTGAACATCTCGTTCGATCTGGACGAACACCGCCGCCAGTTCCTGCTGCTCGGCCTCGATGATATCGGGCTGACGCTGCAGCACGAAGACAAAATCGCCGCTTACGAGGCAAAAAGAGCCGCCCGCTAAACGGAGGGCGAATACGGCCGTCCGGAGCCCGTTCCGATAGGAGCGGGCAACCGGGCGGCTTTTTTGCGGTGCGGCCCGGGATGAATACCGCCGGCGCTGCACATTCCCCGGGCAGGCGAAAAGTTCCGGCAACCGACAACCTGCGCCGGTCCGTAGCGGGAAACGGCGAATTTCATGCCAAAAACTCGCAACTTTTTGGCGAATTTTGCGTCTATATCCATGCATAAGCAGACAAGCCCTCCCGGCGGCCCGGAATCGGAGAGGGCTTGTTCTCCGGGGCGCGAAGCCCGGCCGGACTATTTTGGTGACGAGGTGACGTATGAGAAAGTGGTGTGTGGCTTTATTGGTTTTAGCGGCAGCATGGTTATCGCATCCGGCCGACACGGAAGCGGCTTACGCCGTCAGCACAGACGTCAAACTGTTCGTTAACGGGCAACGGCTGAACCCCGAAGTTCCGCCGATCATCGTCGACGGCAGCACGCTCGCTCCCGTTCGGGCGATCGCCGAACATCTGGGAGCGGAAGTGAAGTGGGACCCGAACGAGAGGCGCGTGGACGTCCGGATGCCGAACAAGGTGGTCACGATGCACGTCGACCGCAAGACGGTCACGGTCGACGGATCGCAGGTACAGTTGGAAGTTCCGCCGATGATCAAGGACGGTTCGACGATGGTGCCCGTCCGTTTCGTAGCGGAACGTTTCGGCATGCTGGTGCTGTGGGACGACTGGACGCGGACGGTATCGCTTGTCGCCAAGGCAAGTCCGACGCCGACGCCCGCCGCGACGCCAAATCCGAGCGCAACGCCCAAGCCGTCTGCGACCCCATCGCCGACCGCGACTCCGAAGCCGAGCGCAACGCCCAAACCGTCGGGCAAGCCGTCGGCTGCGCCGACGCCCGCGGTCCAGCCGGAAGGGGTATACGCGATTGAGGCGGCGGGGGACAAGCTGGAGATCAAGTCCGGCAGCGGCAAGCTGGAGCCGAACGTATTTTACCTGTCGAATCCTTCGCGGGTTGTGATCGATCTGCCCGGCAGCCGGCTGGCTTCGGAAGTGAACGGCCGGACGGCGGGGGCAAGCGGCGAGATCGAACCGAAATCCGACTGGATCGGCAAAATCCGTTATTCCCAGTACACGAAGGACCAAGTAAGAATCGTGCTGGATCTCAAGGCTTCGAACGCCCGGCTGCGGGAGGAAGCGAGAGAAGCGAACCGGGCCGTCTTCTCTTTGTTCGCTCCCCGGTATAAAGTCGTGATCGACGCGGGCCACGGCGGCAAGGACCCGGGAGCGTCCTCGCCGAATCTCGGCCTCCAGGAGAAGGAATTTAATTTGGCTGTGGCGAATAAAGTTCAGAGTCTGCTTGCGGCAGACAAAAACATCGAAGTCGTGATGACGCGCGACGGAGATACATATCCGACGCTGGACGAACGCGTCGAGCTGGCCAACTCGATCCAAGCCGATTTGTTCGTATCGATCCATGCCAACAAGTACAACGGCAAAGTGCAAGGAACCGAGACTTATTATTACACGGACCAGAGCCTGAATTTCGCGAAAATCATGCACAAGCATCTGGTGGCGGCCACAGGCTTCGCCGACAGGGGCGTCCGCAAAAACAACTTCCGCGTCATCACTTATACGACCATGCCCTCCACGCTGCTGGAGGTCGGATATCTGGACAATCCGGACAACGAAGCGAAGCTGGCGGACGACGCGTTCCGCGGCCAGGTGGCTGCGGCTATCGTCGCCGGAATTCGGGAATATCTGGGTCTGAGCTAAGGAGGTACACGATGAACAAACGTATCGCCGCGATAGCGGCCGCCGCGATCGGGATCGCCGTGCTGGCGGGCTGCGGCGGGGGCAAGGCGGAACCGTCGGCGCAGCCGACCGCCAGCGTCAACGCCGGCGCGGGCGCGACGGTCTCTCCGCCGCCCTCCGCTGCGCCGACCGCCACGCCCGGGCTGGTGGCCGTGAAAGTCTACGATGGCGACGCCAACATCGAGAAGCTGGTGGAACGCACCGTCAACGTGCCGAAGGGCACGACGGCGGAACTTGTCAAGGCCGGGCTGGCCGCCATGGCGCAAAAACCCGAGAGCGGAGGGGTGCCGCTGGCGGCTGCCATCGAAGTCCGCTCGATCTCCCAGACGGGTTCCGTGCTCAAGCTGGACGTCGCCATCAAGGACGAGGGCCGGCTGGGCTCGGGCGGCGAACTGCTGCTGGTCGACGCGCTGAAGAAGTTGTTTTTCCAATTCTCCGACATCGACCAGGTGGAAATTACGGTCGGCGGAGAAAAAACGGACAGCTTGATGGGTCACGTAGAGCTTCCGTATCCGATGAAAAGAACCGATTGATCATCGTAAACAGAAGGCGACACGCCGAGAGGAGAAATCAGGTTGAAACGGAACCTTCTACTGGCAAAACGCGTCACGGGAATCGTAACCGTGACGACTCTTTTATGGGGACAAGCCGCGTTCGCGCAAGTGACCGTCCAAGAAGGGACGGCCGCGGCCGAAGCGGCCGTGGCGTCGAAATCCGGAGTGAAGGCCCTGCAGGCGCCGCGCAGCCGGTTTCCAGATGTGGGAGCGGATCATTGGGCGGTTAAGCATGTGGCCAAGCTTGCCATTCAGGATATCGTCCGCGGGGACGACCAGGGCCGGTACAACCCGGACAGCCCCGTCTCCCGCCAGGACGCGCTGATCATGATCGTGCGTTTGCTCGGCCTGGAAGACGAAGCGCTCGCCAACAAGCTCGAGGTCGTCATGCCGATCGAGGTTCGTCCCGACGCGAAGCCTTATGTGGTGCAGGCGCTCGACTCGAAGTGGATCGATTTGGGCCGGGAGACGAACATCGCGCTCGCCGAGAAAAGCAAGCCGTGGGGAGACCAGCCCGCTACCCGCGAATGGGTGTCCCGCGTCGTGATCCGCGCGCTGGGCAAAACGGCGGAAGCGGAAGCGGGTTCCGACGGTGCGGAATCGTTCGCCGACGCCGGAAGCATCGGCTCCGACTATATCGGCTACGTCTCCGAGGCGGTGAAGCTCGGCATCGTCACCGGCTTCGAAGACGGCACGTTCCGTCCCGCCGCCACGGTGACGCGCGCGCAGATGGCGGCTTTCCTCGGCCGCAGCGAGAAATATTTGGCCCAGCCGAACGCCAAGGTGCGCAAAGGGGTATTTGCCGGCTGGAAGGATACGCTGACGATGCGTGTATACGACGAGTCCGGCAGCCTGCAGGAGTGGCGGATCGGCCAGGAGCCGCAATTTTACGACGAGCAGGCCAATTCGGTATCGATCTCGACCTCGGATCTGCGGCCCGGCCATCCGGTGTACGCTCTCGTGGAAGACGGCGTCGCCTATTACGTCGAACGGCTGTCCGCCGAGCTGCAAACGAAGAAAACCGAAGGCAAGCTGGTGGAACTGGATCTGAATACGTTGAATATCAAATTGGCGACAGCGGACAACCAGCAGTTGACCATCCAGCTTGATCCGAACGTGATCGCGGTGAATACCGACGGAGCCGGCATGGACATCGCGCTGCTGCCGAAAGGAACCGTCGTCAGCCTGGAACAGGTCGTCGGCATTCCGGGAGCCAAGCCGTCCCGGCTCGTCGTGCTGCAGCTTCCGCTGAACAAAGATCTGAACGGAACGGTCGAAAACGTCAACCTGCAGGATCGCAAATTGTCGGTTCGGACAAGCTCCGGCGTCGAGACGTTCCCGCTGTCCGACACGGTGTCCATCTTCGCGAAGGGCAAGCCGCTGGAAGCCGAGCGTCTCGGCCAAGGCGACACGGTGGTTGTCGCCGTGCGCGACAGCGTCATCGAAAGCATCGACGTGCTGAAGCAGGTCGTCGAGATCGTGGAGACGGGCAAGCTGGTTCTCGGCGGCGACAAGCTGCTGACGGTCGAGCGCGCGGACGGCACCTACGGCACTTACGCCGTCGCCGACAACGTCAAAACGTATTACAACGGCGTGCAGCTTCGTTATACGGATCTGCTGGAGGGCGACCAGGTCCGGCTGGAAATCAGCGAAAACAAAATCAACAAAATCGAAATCATCAAACGGAACCTGACCGTCATCCGCCAGGTGACCATCCTGAGCTACAGCGACAAAGACAAAGTGCTCACCGTCAAACGCGCGGACGGCACGCCGGCCGCTTACGCCCTGACGGATTCGACCGTTCTGCAGTACAACGGCCAGACCATACCGCTCGCGCAGTTCGGCACGATCTTCGCCAACGGCAAACGCGTCGACCTGACGGTCAACGCCAGTGCCGTCATGCAGGTGAAGATGTCGACCGCCTACGAGGGCACGCTGTTCCGCTACGACTCGCAGACGCGCGAGATTACGCTGCAGGATGCGGCGGACGGGGAATACGTCACGTTTAAGCTGGCCGACTACGCATACGTGCGCATCCCGGGCAAAAGCTCGGGCAGCCTCTCCGATCTGCAGATCGGCGACGAAGTGCGCGTGCAGTTGAACGCGGCGCAGGATCGGGTCGATTCGGTAATCGTTCGCCGCGAGATCGTATACCGCGTGGCCGACTTGAAAAAACCGCTTTATGCCGGCGCGACGCCAAGCATCGTGGTGATGGAAGCGGGCAGCGGCGCGACGTCGACTTATCTGGTCGGCAGCTCGGTGAAAATCGAGCAGGCCGGGCGGACGGGACTGACGTTCGACAACCTGAAAACGAGGGAACCCGTGGCGCTCCGCTTCCTCGGCGATACGCTCGAATCCATCGTGATTCTCACGCCGGTCCGGGGCGAGGTGACGGCCGTCGACGCCGCAAGCGGCATCTTGTCGGTCCGTACGTCCGCCGGGGAAGTCAAGCAGGTGGAGATCAAGGGCACGACCCGGATTTACCGGTCCGGCTCGGTCCTGAACTCGCTGTCCCAATTGTCGCCGGGAGACCGGGTCGAAGCGACGCTCGATCCCGAAGGCAACGCCCATATGATCGTCTTCACGGCGGAATCGCGGACGGTTACGTCGTACGACCGCAACACCGGCGTGCTGAAGCTGGCCCGCAAGACGTTGTCCGATACGCAGACGGATTATGTGTTCCTGCCCGGTGCGCGCATCCACAAGGGCGGGGAGGAATATCATCCGAACTTCCTGATGCAGAACCAGTCGGTCAAAATTTACGTGTGGCGGGACGAAATTCTCGAATTGGAACGCACGTAACGCAAGCGGTTGAGGGGACCGGACGGCGCGGCGCCTTTTTTCCGGGCGGAAGCGCGCCGTCCGGTCTTTTTTTGTCGGAAACTGACTTGAAATGACGGCACGGCTCCGTTAAACTGAGGAGACGGGGAGGAGACGCGTCATGGTGACAAAAAAAGAAATGCGGCATATTCTCGATGTCATCGGCGGTATGTTTCCTGACGCCCATTGCGAGCTTCATCATTCGAATCCGTTCGAGCTGACGATCGCGGTGCTGTTGTCCGCTCAATGCACGGACGAGACGGTCAACAAGGTGACGCGAGATCTGTTCGTGAAATACCGTTCGCCGCATGATTACTTGTCGGTTCCGCTGGAGGAGCTGGAACAGGACATCCGGCGCATCGGGCTTTTCCGGAGCAAGGCGAGCAACATTCAGAAGCTGTGCCGAATGCTGATCGACGAATACGGCGGACAAGTTCCCCGGGAGCACTCGGAGCTGGTCAAGCTGCCCGGCGTGGGACGGAAGACGGCGAACGTCGTCGTCTCCAACGCGTTCGGCGTTCCTGCGATCGCGGTGGATACCCATGTCGAGCGCGTGTCGAAGCGGCTCGGCATCGCCGATCCCGACGACACGGTGCTGGAGGTCGAGCAGAAGCTTATGCGGCTCGTGCCCAAGGACGAGTGGACCATTACGCATCATCGGCTTATTTTTTTTGGCCGTTACCATTGCAAGGCGCAAAATCCGAATTGTCCCGCTTGTCCGCTGTTGGAGCGCTGCCGCGAAGGGCGGAAACGTATGAAAATGCCAAGAGCCAGGAAAACTAAGGAAAAAACGGGAGTGACCCTTCCGGCAGAGGAGTAGAACGAATGAAGTGTATTGCGGTCTATACGAGCGATTTCCAAGTGTTCTCCGACGTTTACGAGAAAGTGCTGGATCTTTCTCTCGCGGATGAAGAAGAAACGGAAGTGGACGGCGTGACGGTTAGCGCATCGGGGTCGGTGCCGGGTCAATATCTGGAACGCATGCGGGTGAAGCCGGACGTGGCGGTCATGCGGGTGAAAGGTCGCGACGTCACCATTCTTCAACATCGCGAGCTGTTCGAGATTCTTCTGCCGGAGGCGGAAGTCGCGGTGCTCTAATATCCGGGCCGTCGGCATTGGCATCAGACCAACGCAGGACGGGCCGGTTTTTTTGCGTTCGGGGAGGATGGAGAGAGAAATGACGACGAAGAGAGCCCCGGTTCAGGGGGCGTTGGAGCAAGCGTTGCGGACGATCGCCGAGCGCATGCGGGAAGCGGGGGACGCGGCCACGCCGGAGAAGCTTGCCCAGCTTGGGGACAAATGGCGGGACGACCGGCTGTGGGTGGCGTTTTGCGGTCATTTTTCGGCGGGCAAATCGACGCTGATCAACCGGTTGTGCGGACGGGAGCTGCTGCCTTCGAGCCCGATTCCGACCAGCGCCAACGTGGTGACCATATCGAACGGCGAGCCTCGCGCCCGGATCTGGCGGGAGTCGAACGGAGCGCCCGAGGACGTGCCGTTGGAGCAGTTGGAGGCTCACTGCCGGGACGGGGCGGCGGTTCGCTCCGTGGAGCTGACGGTGCCGCTGCCGGCGTTCGGGGACCGGATCGTGATGATGGATACGCCCGGCGTGGACTCGACCGACGACGCGCATCGTCTGGCGACGGAGTCGACGCTGCATCTGGCGGACGTCGTGTTTTACGTGATGGACTACAACCATGTGTTGTCCGAATCGAATCTCGTGTTCACGAAGCAGATGGCCGACTGGGGCAAGCCGGTCTACCTGGTCGTCAACATGATCGACAAGCATCGGGAGGAAGAAGTGCCGTTCGAGCGGTATCGCCGCGGCGTAGAGGAGACGTTCCGGGGATGGAACATCCCGTATGCGGATCTGCTGTTTCTGTCTCTGAAGGAGACGGGCCACGCCCGCCACGAAGGCGACAAGCTGCTGTGGACGCTGCGGGGGCTGCTGGAACGGAGCGAGGAGCTTCGTTGGGATGCGGCCGTCCGCTCGTTGCGGCAGTTGATCGCCGAGCATCTGCGCTGGCGGGAATCGCTGGCCGAAGGGGAGCGCGAAGCCTGGACGGAAGCGGCGTTCGGGGATTCCGCGGCCGGCAGCCGGACGTCGGACCCGGACGGCGAAACCCCGGAGGAGGGGCTGCCGGCTTATGCGGAAGCCCGCCGGCTCGTTGCCGAGGGCGAGCGGCCGTCTCCGGAGCTGTTGGCGGCAGCCGTCGACGAGCTGGTGAAGCGGCTGGCGGAATGGCGGAGTCAGGGCGCCGAAGCGGGCGGACGGGGCTCGGCCCTGCTCGAAGGCGTGAAGCGCGAGCTGGCGAAGCTGCTGGACAACGCCAACATCACGCCCGCAGGCACGCGCGAGCTGGCGCAAGCGTACCTGGAGAGCCGCCAGCCGAGCTTCAAGGCCGGATGGTTCGCGAGCGCGGCCAAGACGGAACGCGAGCGCGAGCGGCGGCTGACGGCGCTGCACGCCGACTTCGCCGAACAGGTGAAGGCCCAGCTCGTCTGGCACGTGCGCGAGCTGCTGCGAACCGCGTTCCGCGATGCGGGCGTGCCGGAGGCTGCGCTAAGCGAGCATCTCTCCGCGCTCGACTGGCTGCCCGATCCGGCGTGGCTCGCCGGGCAGGTGCACGCGGGAGCAGGCGCGTCCGGCGAGGCGACGCTGAACTTCGCGCGGCATCTGGCCGCCGAGACGAAGGCCGCGTACCGCAAGCGCGCGCTGAGCGCAGCGGAGTCGCTGGCGCAGCTCGCGGCCGATGCCGGCGCGGACGACGCCGACGCGCTCGCCGAGCGCGCGCGGGCGATGGAGCCGCGGCTGGAGGCGCTGCGCTGCCTGGCGCGGCAAGCGGCGGATCACGCGCGGTACGCCGAGGCGCTGCTGGCGCTTGCGCCGAAGCCGGCTGGCGCGCCCGCGCTGCCGAATCCGGCCGGCTACGTCCGGCCGGATTCGGCCCGCGCCGCGGCCGCGCTGGCCGCCGCGCGGGCGCAGCCGCGTCCGGCCGCCGC